>JAQBZS010000326.1 GCA_027622115.1 Planctomycetota bacterium
TGATCCCATCGCTCACGATTCACGGCAGCCATCCGAACAACGATTCGCGACCTCGCGAACTGTTGCAATTCGGTTATCGTCCGGCATGGTCGGGGCCGATTCAGCCGGTGGACGAGTGGGATCCCGAGCTTGTTGCCGGCGCGCCGGAAATCGCCAAACCGTTCTTGCAGAGCCTCAACAAGACGAGTTTCGTCTGGGAGCAGGAACACAAGCCGAGTGGCATGAAAACAGCCGCCCCCGGCATCAATCCCAGCCGCTGGGACGGGTAGTTCAGACGTCCGCAGTTTAACGGCCAATCGACACCCCTTGCCGTCGCGGGAATCCCTGCAACATTTCAGCTACCCTGCCGCGCCGCTTCCCATTGGACTTGAGTATCTATCGGGCGAACACGTTTTCTTAGAATTCCAAGTAAACTCACATGTCTTCCACTGCCGAGTCTTCTGCAATCGTCGCGTCGCCCACCCGAGCCAAACCGGTCGCCGTGATTGATATCGGCACGACATCCATCCGCATGGCGATCGGCGAAATCGGTGGCGACGGCCACGTCCGGACGCTCGAACGCTTATCGCAGGCCGTGCCGCTCGGCAAAGACACGTTCACTCGCGGATCCATCAAGCAGTCGACTCGGGAAAACTGCGTGCGCGTCTTGCGGAGCTATCGTCGCAAGCTGGCGGAATACGACATTGAATTGCAGAACGTGCGGGTGGTGGCCACGAGTGCCGTTCGTGAAGCCGTCAACCGGCTCGCGTTTCAAGATCGCATCTACAGTGCCACGGGGTTTCAGGTTGAAGCCATCGACGAAGCCGAAGTCACTCGCGTCACGTATCTTGGCATCCTGCCGATGCTCAAGGCTCAACCGGAACTCGCGGAAGGCACCACGATCATCTTGGAGGTCGGCGGCGGCAGCACCGACTTGTTGCTGATTCAAGAGAAGAACGTGGTCTACGCGCATTCGTTCCGACTGGGTTCTTTGCGACTTCGCGAAATGCTCGCCAAGTACGACGCCCCGGAGAGCAAGTCGCGAGACATCATGGAAAACGTGATCGCACGGACGATCGAGGAATTGCAGCCGTATGTGCCGGCGGATGGCCCGCTGCACATCATCGCGCTCGGCGGAGACATGCGATTCGCGACCTATCAGCTCGATCCCGACTGGAACGGCACCGGCTTGGTCGCTTTGCCACTGACGGATCTCGAAGCACTGTGCGACAGCATCCTGGTGCAGAACGAAGACGATCTTGTCCGAAAGTATCCGCTGGCTTTTTCCGAAGCGGAATCGATGGGACCGGCGTTGCTGGTCAATTGCCGGATGGCTCATTCGCTGGAACTGACGAAACTCTACGTGAGTGGATTCAACCTGCGAGACGCGTTGCTCAACGAAATGACTGTCAGCGGGTCAAGGACCGCCGAGTTTCGTGAGCAAATCATTCGCTCGGCGTGGGTCCAAGCGCAACGCTTCGAATCCGACGTGGTGCATACGAGGCATGTCGCGGAATTGTCTCGGCAGTTGTTCTTCGCACTCCAGGAAGAACATGGTTTGGATGAGCGTTTCGAAGTGCTGTTGTATCTGGCTGCGGCGTTGCACGAGGTCGGCCTGTACGTCAATCACAAGGCCTACCACAAACATTCGATGTATCTGATCGCCAACTCCGACTTCTTCGGAATCGGTCAACGCGAGCAACTGCTGGTCGCGCTGGTGGCGCGGTATCACCGACGAGCCATTCCCAAACCGGGGCATGACGGCTATCTCACGTTGAATCGAGACGACCGGATCGCGGTCTCGAAAATGGCCGCCATTCTGCGTGTGGCGGATTGCCTGGATCACTCGCGCAGCCAACGCGTCAAGCAGATTGACTGCCGCTTCAAAAGTCAGCAATTCGTCATCGAAGTGGCCGGTGTGGACGACCTGTCGCTCGAAGAATTGGAACTGAAACAAAAGGGAAATCTGTTCGAAGAAGTCTTCGGATACCCGGTTGTGTTCCGTCGGATCTCCGGTTCATCATCAAACGGTGCTTAAGGCGAACAGGTCGGAATCCGACAATCCCAGCACCCCTCATTCAAACACCGCCACTTCAAATACCTGCCTCGAAAACCCGCACACATGGCTCGCAAGAAACCCAAGCACCCCAACTACATCAACCGCGAATTGAGCTGGCTGGAATTCAATCAGCGGGTCCTCGACGAAGCTCACGATCCGGAAGTTCCGTTGCTCGAACGACTCAAGTTCTTGGCCATCACGACGACGAACCTGGACGAGTTCTTCATGGTTCGCGTGGGAGTGCTGCAACAACTTGTGGAGCGAGGAAACACGCGACCGGATCCGGCGGGCATGACGCCCGACGAACAATTGACGGCCGTGAGCAGCCGCACGCACGAAATGACGCTGCAACAGTACGACTGCTATTTGAACGAACTTGAACCGGCACTCAACGAGGCGGGGATTCGTCGCGTTCGGTCGAACGAGTTGACCGAGCAACAAACGGAAGTCGCCGAGCAATTCTTCGAACAGCTCATTTACCCTGTGATGTCGCCGATGGCTGTTAGCGGTGCGGATGAATTCCACGCGCTCGCGGGCGGCACGCTCAAGGCTTGCGTCCGGCTGGATGATTCGGCCACCGGGCTGCCTCGACCACCCGCGCTCTCCCAAGCGAATGCAACGGGAGACGGAGACGATACTGAAATCGTGGGCGGCCTCAATGAGTCGGACGCCAACGCTGCGGACGAATCGAGTCGCCCGCCCGTCATTCGAATTCTGCCGTTTGGTCGCAACGTGCCCAGATTCGTCACGCTGCCGTCCGAAGGCGGGTACTCCTACATCCTGCTGGAAGATGTCGTGGCGATGTTCGTGCATCGCTTCTTTCCCAGCGAACGGGTCGTCGAATGCGTGCCCTTTCGAATCACGCGAAATGCCGACCTCAGCGTCCGCGAAGACATGGCGTCCGATCTGCTGGCGGAAATGGAGCAGGTGCTCGATCAACGTCGCGAAGCCAATTGCGTGCGGCTGGAAGTCGCCGAGAACGTGACGCCTCAGACGCTGACCTTCTTATCCGAGGCCCTCAACTTACAGCCGCGAGACGTCTACGCCTGTCCGGGGCCGATCGGCCTCAAGGCATTCATGCAATTGACGTCGCTGTCCGGGTTCGACGAATTGAAGTACGAATCGTGGTCGCCTCGACCGTCGCCGCAAGTCGATTCGACGCGGCCGATCTTCGACGTCGTCGCGCGGAAGGACGTGTTGCTGATCCATCCGTTCGAAAGTTTCGAGCCCGTGGTGCGGCTGATCGACGAGGCGGCTGATGACCCGGACGTCTTGGCCATCAAGCAAACGCTGTATCGCAGCAGTCGAGAAAGTCCGATCGTCGGAGCGTTGGCACGGGCCGCCGAAAAAGGCAAGTACGTCACGGTGATCGTCGAACTGCGGGCTCGCTTTGATGAAGCTCGCAATATCGAGTGGGCCAAGAATCTGGAACAGTCCGGCGTCCAAGTCCTGTACGGCGTCAAGGGCCTCAAGACACACGCCAAGATTTGCATCATCGTTCGCCGCGAACCGCACGGAATTCAGCGCTACGTGCATTTCGGAACCGGCAACTACAACGAACAAACGGCGCGGCTTTACACCGACGTGAGCCTACTCACGTGCGACGAACAACTCGGCGAAGACGCCAGCAACTTCTTCAACGCGGTCAGCGGCGATTCGATGCCGCAAGCGTTCCACAAGATTGTCATGGCTCCGATCAGCCTGCGAGACCGCGTGCTGGAACTGATTGAAACCGAAACCGCTCGCAAGAATCAGGGGCAAAAAGCGGCGATCAAAGCCAAGCTCAACTCGCTGGTCGACCCGCGGATCATCGACGCCCTGTACAAGGCGTCGCAGGCCGGCGTGGATATCAAACTCAACATCCGCGGCATTTGCTGCTTGCGACCCGGCGTCAAAGGGTTGAGCGAAAACATCAGCGTGCTGAGCATCGTGGACCGCTTTTTGGAACACAGCCGCATTCTGTATTGCCTGCACGGCGGCGATCAGTTGGTGTTCATCTCCAGCGCGGATTGGATGCCGCGCAACCTGGATCGGCGAGTCGAACTGTTGACGCCGATCGAAGACGCAGCCTTGAAGGAGCGACTGATCGAAGTACTCGACTGCAATCTGCAAGACACGGTGAAGTCGTCTCGTTTATTGGCGGACGGCACCTACGAGCGTGTTCGGCCGCGCGGGCGACGCAAGAAATTGCGAAGCCAGGAAGAATTGTACGAGGCCGCCAAACACGCGGAACGCCAAGCTCAACAGTCGCGTCGCACGATCTTTGAACCGCATCAAGCCCCCGAGCGCCGCAGTTCGTAGAAGAAGGCACGCGCTCAAGAATTGTTACGCGTCTTGATAGCGAGCATGGGTGGGGATCAACATCGCTGCTAAATCAGAAAACGATCGTACGCGGCCGACCGTCGTCGTGGTCGGTGGAGGGCTGGCAGGATTGGCAGCCACTGCCGCACTGGCTTCGCGAGATGTGTCCGTGAGCGTGCTTGAGTCTCGGCCCCGCTTGGGTGGCCGGGCCAGTTCGTTTCGCGATCAAGAAACGGGCGAGGCCATCGACAATTGCCAGCATGTTGTGATGGGATGTTGTGCCAATTTTCATCATTTCTGTCGGCTCGTGGGCATCGACCACTTGTTCCGCACCGAACGCGAACTGTACTTCATCGGGCGAGACCGTCGGGTCAATCGGTTCTCCGCGACTTGGCTTCCGGCTCCTCTGCATCTAGCCAAGTCCTTCCGCAAACTGAGTTACTTCTCCTGGCGTGAGTTGTGGTCGATCGCTCGGGCACTCAAGGTCTTGATGCGTGAGTCATTCACGTCCGATTCGGGCTCATCAAATTCGCCGACACAATCGCCAAGCAGTTTTGCGGAATGGTTGGCGGAGCAGCAGCAGTCGGATCATGCGATCCGGAACTTTTGGCAAGTGGTGCTCGTGAGCGCGTTGAGCGAGTCGTTGGATCGAATTGACTGCGGATATGCGCGGAAGGTTTTTGCCGACGGATTCTTGGGTTCCCGCCGTGGGTGGGAAGTCTCCATGCCGATCGTCCCTTTGGACGAACTCTATGGAACGGCCATGGCGTCGTGGTTTCGCGAGCGAAACTCGCGGATTCAGACGCAATGTGGTGTGAAGCAAGTGCTGATCGAAGGCGGGCAAGCTGTCGGTGTGGAATTGCGGACCGGCGAACGACTTGATGCCGATCACGTGGTGTTGGCGGTCCCGTTTCATCTCGCGTCGTCCCTGTTTGTGGAATCGGATCAGACCCAGCCGATCCTCGATGAACTCGCCGGCGCGCGACGCATGGAATCGGCTCCCATATCCAGCGTGCATCTTTGGTTCGATCGCCCGATCACGTCGTTACCGCACGCGGTGCTTGTGGATCGCTTCGGCCAGTGGGTCTTCAATCGATCAACGATCTTGAACGAGCTGCCCGATTCGACGTCGGATCGGCAGACGTATTACTACCAAGTGGTCATCAGCGACAGCGGCGAATGCCTGCGCGTGGGACAGGCGGAAACCGTCGCCCGAGTGGTGCAGGAACTCCACGAAGTCTGGCCGGAGACTGCGGACGCCGAATTGATGCACTCGCGAATGGTGACCGAGCATCGCGCGGTGTTTTCGCCGCTTCCCGGTATCGACGACCAACGTCCGGCTCAGCAGTCGAGCGTTCACAACCTGCAATTCGCCGGAGATTGGACTGCGACCGATTGGCCCGCCACGATGGAAGCTGCGGTCAAGAGCGGATATCTCGCCGCGGAAAACATCTTGCGGCAACTTGGCGACGCATCGCAGTTTGTCCAGCCGCAACCGAGTCTCGGTTGGTTGAGCCGAATGTTTTTCCACCACTGACCCTGTGTCAGTCACCCGCCAGTTCGTACGAATGGATGCGTGCCCGCAGATCGGGGTCGTCGGGATACTCGACACCACCGCCCGGTTCAGTTGGCCGATCAAATCCAATTCCGCGGCTTGCTCTTCTGCGGTCCCGTGCCGTGCGGTTTCACGAATTGCAACGGGTTGTTGGGATCGCTCGACAGCTTGACTCCGGCATGAGCCGTGCCAGACCTGGTGATCGCCTGGGAAACGGCGGCGAATGGAAATCTTCGGGTGGGCCTGATTGAGGTGCGTGCCGTCCGACAGCCCCAACAATTCCCACGGCAACGCCAGCACTTGCGGGTCCGTGGCCGAAACGGTCAGCAGCCGCCCGGGTTTGGTGTCGTTGTAGAATTGGTAGAACAGCGCCCCGGCGGTGGCGTCGTCAAACACGGCGTTGAACAGATTGACGCCGATCTTCGGCAGCCGCTGCTCGAATTCGCGAACCCGCTGGTCGTCCACATCGAACGAGGGCGTGGACGGGAAGAACTCGATGTACCAGCGGATGTCGCGATGATCTTCGGGCGTCACCGGCGAAGCGAATTCGCGGGAGACCGGCGGCTGGTCATTGAGCGAGATCAGCACCTGGTCGGGCGTGGGAAATTCGAGGTTGAGGTGCGACGGCATGAGCGGGAGCCTTCCGAAATCGAGTCTCCGTAATATGTCAACGCCTGACCACACCACCTATGAACAACGTGTTCCGATACCAAGCAACCGTGATTCTTCAATAAGTGGGTGAAAGGGAACGTAAGCCGGGGTACTTGATTGCCGCAAAGTTTCGTTGAGAATCGTGTCTCGTCTTAATGCGCAGACTGGATGAGTGCTTCCTTAGCCTTGCGTGACAGGGCCTTGATCGCCAGTTCTCGTTTCAATGCCATGCTCTGATTCGGCTGCTCTTCCTGATATTCAAGTCTGACCGGCAACCGGCTACGTGTGTACCGTGAAGCTGTTCCGGCGTTGTGCTGATCGAGTCGTCGATCTACGCCTTTGGCAATATCCGTGTAGAGCGACCCGTCAGCACATCTGACTACGTAGACGAACCACCGTTCCGCCAGTTGTTTCTTCAGCTTCAGGACAGCGACTTCCTTGGCCTTGGCTTCGACTTCAAGGGTCAGAGTCAGATCACGCCAGCACTCCGGGAAATCGATCACGTTGATGAAGTCGTGATGCCGTCTCGGCTTCGGTCCTTTCCAGCCTTCAATCGGGCTGGAGATGTGAAACAGGGGCTCCCGGTCGGTCCATGTGGCGACTGCTTGTTTGGTGGCATCCTCAATCGAAAGTTCATCCGGATTGCAGCGGTGATGATGCACGTCATAGACGAGCGGGATACCGATTTCTTGACACAGAGGCAGCAGTTCAGATGGCGTGTATGTCGTATCGTCGTTTTCGACCGTCAATCGGGTTCTGACTCGGCGTGACAACCGTTTGAAGTTTTGGGCAAAACGAGCCAGTGCATCAGGCTTGTTGCCGTATCCCCCTCCGCCGTGGATGTTCACGACATCGGCACCGACCCATTCCGCCACCTCGCACTGATTCTCCAGTTCCCCGATCGAGTTGGCCACCACGTCAGGCCGTGGCGAATTCAGCACGACGAATTGATCAGGGTGAAAGCAGGTTCGCAGCTTGTGCTTCCTGACAAACTTTCCGCACGCTTTGAACAGCCGCACGATCTCGTCGCCATTTGGAAGATCGCTGACCTCATAACCACATTCG
>JAQBZS010000327.1 GCA_027622115.1 Planctomycetota bacterium
GGTTAAACGAGCGACGTACACGCCGCGTGGCCGTGCGAGTTAGTCGGTGTGATTGGCGTCAGTCGCCGACAGTCGGATGGACCGCAGGGTGTCGCCGAAGATATTGACTCTTGTGTGGGGTGCTTTCGCGATCAGTTGCATCAGACCGTGGAAGTCGATGGGACGACCGCTTTCCAAAGCACCCAGCAGACGGCGCGTCAATCGGTTTGGCGCTGCCGGGTCCGAGTAAGGTTGATTGCAGATCGAGATCACCGCGTTAAACGACTTGCTCGCGGACGAGCCGATCGAGAACTCGTTGGCCAAGAAGGCGTCTTTCTTCAACAACGCACTGGGCGACGTAGCGAATACGCGTTCGCGGACGTCGAGCAACAGCAGCACGTGACGATCCGCGTGCGAACACAATTTGCACAAGTCGTCGTCGCGGATCATGGTGCCGCCGTTTCGCGGATTCCCATCGAACGGAACCAGGGCCTCGTCCATGCCGCCGATTTCGTCGCCGTCATCGTCCGGCAGATCGCACACGTCCCCGCGAAACAAAACGATGACGGAATCACCCGGCTTCGTGCGTGCGGAGATGGCTTCGAACGCCGAACGGATGTTGGCGAGCGTCGCTTGTTGATCGACGGACTTGGCGAGCGAGCGATAGCTTGCGCGTTCCGCGAGCATCTTCTCGAACTGACGAACATCATCGTCGTGGGATGCCGCGTCGGTCGAGGCGTCCGCACTTGGGTCGTCCGGGTAACGTCGGATATCGATCGTGATCAGCCATCGCCCGCTGATTTCCGGCTTGTCCGCTGCGACGGGTGTATCGAGGCTTGTTGGCACTTGGATCGCATTGTTCCGAGCCGCTCCGCCATCAAGCTCAATTTTGCTCGCGTCGATACTGTTTTGCGAGATCGCTGGTTCAAGCAGTCTGGTGACCGCCTTTCGGGTACTCGTATTGGCGGCATTGACCAGGTTGGTGTCGGTTGTGACACGGGAGGTCTTTCCGAACTGCGCCGTGCGATCGATTGGTTCCTCGGCGTCATGGCTCGAATTCCGGTGAGGCGATTGCGGAGCTTCATGCGTCTCAACGGCGAGCGCTTCGTCACTCGATTCCCCGACCGAAAGCAAACCGACTGCCGCGAACGCGACGCCTACCAGGGCCACGATGCCGATCAAGGCAACCACGAACAGCGACCGTTGCGGTTGGTCGTCGCGATTGTTTCGCCAATTGGAATTCCTGTTGGACGAGACGGCAGCGGGGTTCGTGCCGTCCTGCAATGCAAGACTTGTTTCAGCGGGCGAGCGATCGAATTGTTCCGGAATCAGTGTTTCCAAAGCCGAATTTTCATTGGTTTCCTCGCCGGGGGATGGGACAGCTTTGGTGGGAAAGGCGATCTTACCAGCTTCCGGCGAAATCGTTCGTCCCACTTGCTCGTCCGAGACGATCGCGGAAAGCGCGTCGCCGACCTCACGCATCGAAGCGAACCGCTCACTCGGATCGCGGGCCATCATCCGCAAGCAGATGTGTTCGGAATCGAAATCGACATCGGAGCAAATCCCGGACGGAGGCACGACTTCCGCGTGCAGGATTCTGTCGAACACTTCGTGTCGTGAACGTCCATTGAACGGAAGTTGGCCCGACAGCAACTCGTAATACATCACTCCCAAGCTGTAGATGTCGGACTTCACATGGCCGCGTGCCAGGGTTTCATCGACCAAGATATGTTCGGGCGGAATATAGGCCGGCGATCCCAGCATGGAGTCCGCTTGAGTCAGCCGCACGTCCTCTTCGTTCACTCGCCGAGAAATCCCGAAGTCGGTCACGACCGGAATTCCATCATGGCCGATGATGACGTTCGCGGGTTTCAGATCGCGATGAATCACTCCGGATTCGTGGGCATACTGCATCCCATTCGCGATCTGCATGACGGTCCAAGCCGCGGCCGGGGGTGGGAATCGTTTGCGTTCGCGAATCAGTTCGGACAGGGGTCGACCGTCGATAAACGCCATGGCGATGTAGTCGTGCCCTTGGGAACTGCCGACATCGAAGACCGGGCATAGATTGTTGTGCCGCAATGCGGCCGCGCAACGAGCCTCGCGCATAAAGCGTTCGCGTGCTTCAACATTTCCATCCGCGAACTTGGGCACCTTTAACGCAACAGGTCGGCGAAGCAGCGGGTCTTCTCCGAGATACACCGACCCCATGGCACCTTCGCCCAGCAATCGCCGAATGTAATATCTGCCGAGTCGTTCCAAGGTATCCATTGTGCTCTCGCATGAATTTGCGTCGCGCAGGTTCCAGGATCATTCGACGATCGCACGTCGTGACCAGCATTCTCGTCGTGAATCCAAATCGGTTGCGGCGAATGGACAAAAAACGGCGGATTGGCTTGGTCGACGCTAAGTCTGATCCACGCGCCGTAACACGAGCAAATGGCCGCGACGACGGGCATCGATATTGCCGGGAAGATTCTCGACCGCATTTTCCGTTTGAACGAGTGCCGCCAATCGCGACCAGTCTGCCGAACCCATCCGCTTACGCGGCCAATTCAGGCGTGACCAAAGTCGCACCAACATGTGCCGCACGAGGATCGGCTTCAGGCTCTTCAGTTCCCGACAGTCCAATCGACACGTGGAATCGGTGGTGATCAGGCTTCGAGCCAGATATTCGTCCGCCAGATCGTCCATCCAGGCCACGACTGCGGCAGCTTGTTCCGCCAAACCGTACAACGCGGAATCGACATTGCCGTTGAAGTCGGTTCGGAGTTGCGGCAGCAGTTGGTGACGAATGCGGTTGCGAGTGTATTGGACGTCCTGATTGGTTTCGTCGATGCGATAGTCCTGACCGACTTCTTGCAGGTAGGCCAAGACCTGCTCTCGCGTGACCGATCGCATGGGACGCACCACAGCCACGGACGCCGACAGCGGTCGCCGCTCGGGGATGCCGCACAGGCCCGGCAAGCCGGTTCCACGAATGATGTGATGCAATACCGTCTCGGCCTGGTCGTCCACCGTGTGTGCCAGAGCGACAACCTCGCAACGCATGCGCACCGCAGCCGAACCAAAGTACGCGTACCGCAAGTCACGCGCCGATTCCTCGGCCCTGGAGAACGGGGTCGCCGATGTCGAATCGCACGGCGTTGCGTGTGTTTCGGCGAGTTCACGAACCCACTCGGCGTCGCCGGCGGACGCGTCTCGCAGACAGTGGTCGAAGTGCCCGACATGGAGTTGCAAATTCGCGTCGCGGCTCAAAGCCAGCAAACCTCGCAACAGCGCCACGCTGTCGGCGCCGCCCGAAACACCGACGAGCACCCGTTTTCCCGGCATCTCGCAGCGGAAAACGCCCGCTCTGAGTTCATCGAGAAAAGATGGCATGGGATCGCGTCGCCTGACTCGATTCAATCGCAGCACCAGTGCCTAGCCAATTCGGCGAACTTTGCGGTGCCGAGGTCCAACTGTTTCAACTCGATCCACTCGTCGTGGGTATGGGCTTGCGCGATGCTGCCCGGTCCGAAGACGACGAGATTCTTCATCGCACCCAACATCGCGCCGTCGGTGCCGTACGAAACCGTGGTCGGCGTGTTGCGACCCGACAGTTTCAGCATTTCTTGTATGAAGTCCGACTTCGGATCGACATACATCGGATTGCCGCGGCACACGACTTCAAAATCGATACCGCACGCCTTGGCACACGCAGCGGACCGTTCGATGAGTTCGTCCGGGTTTTGCCCCGGCATCGTGCGAAAGTAAACCGTGCAGACGCTCTGTGGCGGCGTGATGTTGACGGCTTTGGTGTGGTCGTTTATGCCGATGTTCCAGGTGATGGTTGGCGGGTCGAATTCGTTGTTCTGCCAATTTGTGTCCGCTTCCGTTTCGTCGTGGATGTTCTTCATCTCGGCGAGAAACGGAATCATCGCCAGGTTGGCGTTCAACCCCTTCTTGGTACTCGAATGAGCCGCCACGCCACGCGAGACGGCACGCAATCCAATCGTGCCTTTGTGCCCATAGACGACTTCCAGCAAAGTGGGCTCGCCAATGATGCCGTTGGTGTCGTGGTCGGCCATTTCGCGAAAGTATTCGGACCGCTTGGCGACTTCCTTCGCCCCGCCGTATCCGATCTCTTCGTCGGCCGTGCAAGTGATGTAGATCGGTCGCTTCAGCTCGGCGGCGGAAAACTGTTCGGCGGCGGCCAACATGCACGCGACCGAACCTTTCATGTCGCAACTGCCGCGACCATACAGGCGATCGCCGACGATCGTGGGCTCGAACGGACCATGATCGTCGAACAGCCACGGATCGGCGGGAACAACATCGGTGTGTCCGAAATAGCCCATTCCTCCGTGGCCGTCGCCCTTCTTGCCGACGATGTTCACCTTGCGGACACCGTTGGCGTCGTCGTATTCGATGCGTTCCGTTGTGAAGCCTTGCTTTCGCATCGCGTCTTCGACGTAGTCGCTCACGGGCTTGTTGCTGAGCACGCTGGTGGATTCGAAGGCCACCAAGTCCTTGAGGTATTGCAGGGCGTCCATTGTTGCATCCGCTGATTCGAGGTTCGAAGCGCGAGCCGACATGTCACCAGACACGAGACTCGATTCGCGAAACTATCAGCCAACGAGTCAAAAGGCTACTGCCGAGCCTCGAACGAATGGACGTCCCAGTCAACCGCGCAAAAAGGCGAGCCCGCCGTCGACAGGCGTCGCGCGGCGGGCCCTGTTCCTGCCGTCTTGTGGGCCAAAACAAGAGCGGGCAGGACATTTCCTGCGAAGCTCCTGTCGCAACCGGCAACTCACATGTCGTGAAGCACCTGGATTGACAAGAACCCTTGGCCCGCTGGTTCTAATGGCCCAATCAAGAGAAGCCGCAATCGGCGGCTCCCAAGTGTTACGCAAAAATGCAGAATACCATGAATATGCGATCGATGTGTATCCGCACAATTCTCATATACCTGGATTCACCCATGCCTATTCCTTGGTGTGGGGTTCGGAAAGTATTAGTTTTGCCACGGAAACGCGAGTGTGGGCTGGTTGGAGAATCGTTTTGTGCCCAATTCCAGCCGCGCCCCACAGCCGGGTGCCAGTTGGACTCGCACATGGCGATCATCCGCCGTGCGTGATTTCCCGCCGAGTGACAGGCGTTTAAAGGTGTGTTCACCGTATCCACCCGCTTGGATGATCAACTCGCGAGATTGGGTCTGACTAGTGTTCACGAGCGTCAGCGCAACGGTATCAGCCGTGAGTCGATCGACCAACGCGGCCACATCTTCAGGAACTCCGGCTCGACGCCGAACGGGATCGAAATACCGCAAGCGGCAATTGATCACCGCCGATCGCTTTCCCGGATGGATTCCCCCGAGCATCAACTCGATCAGCGATTTCACGCTGCACGGATTGAGGAGCATGGGATCGTCGGCCAGCCGCGTGTCCGGAGTCGTCTCGTCGTTGCGTTGACGTTCGGCCTGCGTACGGACTCGGGCAAAATCCGCCTGCATCGCAGAGACTGGGTAGGTGGGATTCTTTCCGGCCAAGTAGTCGAGCCAGCCGTTCTTCGGCACCCACTTCAAATCCGCAGGCTGCATCGACAGGTTGTACAGGTCAAGCGCATTCGCGTTGAACGGAGTCGACGTGTAGTTGTACCACCCATCGTCACCGAACTTGCTGGGGTACAGGGTTTTCCCATCCACCACCTTCTTGTTGGCATTCACGAGATCGAATTGTTTCCGCCAGCCTTCGAGGTACTCGTCGTTGCCCGTCAGCATATATGCATTCATAAACCCCACAAAACCGTGTTGAAATGTACTTCGATGTGCCAAAGCACCTGTTTGCGGGACGACCACACTAAATCCCCAACCGTAAACCCCGCCGTACCACTTGCCGTTAGTTTCGCCGCCGATCGTGCCGTCCAATCCGATATTGGTGGGAATAATGCCCTTGTTGTCCAGAATGCGTTGCTTCCAAGCATCGACATATTCCAGCAGCCACTTTCGGTATTTGGCTTCACCCGACAGCATGTAGGCATTCAGCGCGAGCGTGGTGGCTAAGAGGTTGGATGGGTGATCGCCGACGATGTCGTTGTAGTCTTTGAAGTGATCGAGCATTTCCTGGTACGAGCGTTCGCCGTGCCCCAGGCGGAAGCGATGTTCGACTTCGATCGGGTCGCCGGCCCAATCCAGCCCCGTGGCCTTGCGAAGCAGCGGGCCTCGACTGCCGTTGAAGAGGCTGCGAATGATTTTGTGCTTGGGGTCGTAGTTGGGAGCCTGCGGATCTTCGTTCATGTAGAAGCCCGCGAAGCGGCGAACTCGGTTGCGAAATTTGACGCTGCCGGTGTCCGACAGCCCCTTTAGATTGAAGACGGTCAAGCCTTCTCCGTTGTGCAACCAGTCGAACATGACGGGAAATTCCTTGTAGTACATCCCGTCGCGAGCAAACGGCACTTTGACCGTTTTTGCGAGAGTGAATTGTCTGAGATGGCCTTCCCAAGCCTTCGAGTACATCCGGAAGACGTCATCGTCCGCCCCGAGTGCGTGCAGAAGGGGCCAGTCGTTGCAGCATTCGATGGCGTCGTCGGGGCCATCGTCGCCGCCCCAACGTTCGACGCACAACAGAAAACCTCGTTCGTCAAAGTAGCGGTTGAAGAAAGCTTGGCAGGCTGCCGTATTCGCCTTAAGGAGGGCTCGCTGCATGACAGCCCACGGTGGTGGCGACATGGGCGAATCGATGCGTACAACCGGCTGAGCGTCAAGTCGAGTCGCGTGCAAACCCACGCAAAAAAACGCTGCCAACAACAGATTTCGAGTGCCACTCATGAACGATCTCCTGCAACGGATAACAGTGTTTGGCCAAATCGCGTCTTGCATTGAAATTGGGTGAAGCGAAGCTCAACCCTGGAACGGTTCACGATCCAGAAGGTAAGCCGCGGAGCGGTGAAAGCAAGCAGCCGAGAAGGATCCGGTCCTATTTCAGCAGCAGGTGGAAACGGTCTGCCAGACGTACCTGAATGCTTCAGACCTCTATTTCCAGCGCGATACGCATACCGTCTGCGTCGATGAGATGACCAGCATTCAAGCCCTCGAACGCATTGCTCCGAAGAAACCCGTGCAGGCCGGCACACCGGAACGTGTCGAGTTCGAATACCTGCGACACGGAACACAATGCCTGACCGGGAGTTGGGATGTCGTGCTGGGTCAGATGATCGAGCCGACGGTGAGCGACACCCGCACGGAACCCGAATTCGTGCTGCACATCAGCAACACCGTGAGCACGGACGGTTCCGCGAAATGGGTGTTTGTGTTGGACCAGTTGAACACGCACAAAAGCGAAAGCTTGGTGAAATACGTGGCGTCGGTGGAGGGAATTGACGAGAAAACACTCGGCAAAAAGGGGAAGTCCGGCGTGCTCAAATCGATGGCGACGCGACAGAAGTTTCTTTCCGATCCCAACCACCAAGTCCGGTTTGTGTTCGTGCCGAAACACAGCTCCCGGTTGAATCAGATCGAAGTGATCTTCGGGATCATCATGCGTCGAATCTTGCGTCGAGGCAGCTTCAAATCGACCGACGAGCTAAAGGGGCGACTGTTGAATTTCATCGGCTACTTCAACACGACATTTGCGAAG
>JAQBZS010000328.1 GCA_027622115.1 Planctomycetota bacterium
CTTGGGCTCGGGCTTTGTCTTGGCTTCGGGTTTTGGTTCCGGCTTGGGCTCGGGTTTTGTCTTGGCCTCGGGTTTTGGTTCCGGCTTGGGCTCGGGCTTTGTCTTGGCCTCGGGCTTTGGTTCCGGCTTGGGCGCGGGCTTTGTCTTGGCTTCGGGTTTTGGTTCCGGCTTCGGCTCGGGCTTTGTCTTGGCTTCGGGTTTTGGTTCCGGCTTCGGCTCGGGCTTTGTCTTGGCCTCTGTCTTCGGTTCCGGCTTCGGAGTCGTCGTGGCTTCGGTCTTGGGTGCAGTCTTTTCGACAGCAGTTTTTGCGACGTGCGTCTTATGTTCCGTCTTGTGAGTCTTGTGCCCGTCACCATCATCGTCGTGCTTGATTACGGCTTCGAAATACTCGTCCTTGATATTCACCGACAGCAAACCGACGAAGTCTTCTTCGTCGTGGATCGATTCCGGAAGATGTTTGCCTTCCAGGACGAATCGAGACGACTTGCCCTCGGGATCACCTTCTTGCGGCTTAGCCTGCAAGATCAGTTCGATATCATTGTCTTCCTGAGTCACGTTGATCGTCACGTCGGCATCGCTGATCGCCAACGGTTTTTGAGCGTGCGGACCCAGCAGGTACACGGTGGTGTCACGCGTCTTCGCATCAAAGCACAACTCGGCGTTATAGACGTGGTCCTTGATCTCGATCAGATGCCCGCCGTGCGGAGCCGTGTGGACGTGTTTCTCCGGTGTTGTTTTCGAACTGCCGGTCTTGGCGTCGGAATACGCCGTCGAGGACTTCTTTCCGCCGCAGCCCGCCAAGAGCGTGGTCGCGAGCAGACCAAATGCAACGTGCTTCAACATGTTCATGGTTCCGTGACTCCTACTTTCAAGTTCCTGGGTTTACGTGTGTTTTGCTTCTTCCTGGATGTACGTTTTCCCGCGATAGAATTGCGAGGTAAATACAAACAGCACGGCCGTGAAGAGCATCACCGCCGTGAAGAACCAGTAATACGAAGCACCCTCCAAAGTGCTGGATTTGTCTTCAGCTTGAATGAAGTGATTCACGCCCGCCGTGAACAGGTTGCCGGCGGACACCGACAACAAATACAGCGACATGATAAACGACTTCATCGAATTCGGTGCTTGCGTGTACGAGAATTCGAGGCACGTGATCGACACCATGACCTCGGCAGCCGTCATCAGCAAGTAGGCGAGCAATTGCCACACAATCGTGGGCCGGTGCCCGATCGCGGCGACATTCGTAGAGCCGTCCGCCAGATCTTGTTCACTCGGTTGACGCTCGTCACTTGGCAGTGTTTGCGAACCCGTGCGAAGGACCGCGATCTCGCCCAAACCGACATATCCCCCGCCGTGATTCGAGTTGATGCGGACCATAACGTATTCGGTTTCGACGCCGTTGACGTTCAACTCCGCGCTCGTCGCCACGGGGTCGGTTGCCGACAGCTCCAGCTTGCCGAGACTCCGAGTCCAAGTCCACTTCTTGGCACCATCGGCATTTTCGACCGGATCGCCGAGCCGTGTTGTTCCGCTGAAGAACTCGATTTCACGTGCGCGACAAGTACTCGCCGCTTTCTCCGTGTCACCCTCAAGCAGTTTTTCGTCGAGAAATTGACGCATGTCGGGATTATGACGGACTTGAATCTTGTCCAACTTCCAGGCGCGACGTTCGCGAAGGCGGATCACGATTTCCTGTTTTTTGAATCCCTTCTTGAATTCGGACGAAACCCAGCCCGACGACGTTTCGTCTCCGTCCAGCAAACGTTCCACCGGCCAATCATTGGTATCACCCTCGGACGTCGATGAAATCACTTCGCCGCCGTTGATTTGCCCTTCGACCCACGCCGGCAAGGCAAACGCAACCACCGTCAGAAACAAGCCGATTCCCACCTTCCGAAGCGGGGTGAGTGGAAAGAAGCGGCTGATCGCGGGGTACAGCCAATACGAGAACAGCGGCACCAATATCAGAATCAGAATCGGATTGGCCGCTTGAATCTGCGAGGACAGCAGCTCGGTCTCGCCAATCGAGACGGTGAAGGACGAAAAGTCGAAGTGCGGCAGCCACACGGTGCGGTCCATTCGCCGAGCCTGCTGGATCCAGGCCGAGCCCGTTTGATCAAACAGCGACCAAAACACTGCAACGAACACAAACACCAGCGCCAGGTTGGCGATCGCTTTGAGACCTTCGCCGCTGAAAGCGTCACGCACGGACTTCATTCCGCTCGGCGGCACGTGAATGAATTTGTGTCGCCCCATCCAAAACACGACCGTCGCAAGGAACATCAATACGCCGGGCACGCCAAACGCGACACTCGGGCCGTATTCGGCCAACAGCCATGGAGTCAGCACGGTTGAAATCGCCGCTCCGAGATTGATGGCGCAATAGAACCAGCCAAAAACTTTGGAGAGCAGGTGGTGATTCTGGGCTCCGAACTGATCACCGACATGCGCCGACACGCAGGGTTTGATGGCCCCAGTTCCCACGGAAATCAGGATCAGACCGGACATGAGACCAATCATGGTCTCGTCCAGCGCCAATGCGAGGTGCCCCAGGCAGTACACCACGGAGAGCACCATGATGGTGCGATACTTTCCCCAGAGCGCATCCGAAACGATCGCGCCGAGGATCGGGAAGAAATATGCGGACGCCACGAAGAGATGCACATATTCCTTGGCTTCGTCATCGGTCAGCACCGCGCGCGAGCCGTCGTGGGCGGTCGACATCAGATACTTGGTCATGAAGACGAACAGGATCGTTTTCATGCCGTAGAAGCTGAAGCGTTCAGCGGCTTCGTTGCCCACGATGTACGGAATTCCGGCCGGCATCTTGGAAGACGCTTCCGGGGCCGTTCGATAAGCGGTGTCAGACATGAATGAGCGATCGTGAAGAAAAGGAACGGCAGTTGCGCTGCGACCGATTGTTCGAGTCGAAAGCCGAGATGACTCGCGGAAGAATAGTCGAGCGGAAGGCGGCGCTCCACTTGCCCGAACGAGTTCCGATTCCCGGCCTACTTTCAGGAAGTCATTTGTAAACTGGCCAACCGGAAATCGTTCTCAAGTCGCAGAAATTGAGAAGGCGAAACTGTCTTCACGCTCGCGGAGGCGGGCCGCCTACCGTGTTTGGTCCGCTCTCGGTCAACACCGACGTGCCGTATCCAAAGCCCGCTCCGTCTTTGAAAATCAAGGACGGGATCCGCACGCCCATGAAGAATCCCACCGCCGACTTCCAACGCTGCTTGCTCAGGTAGTCCTCGATCGATTCATCTTGCTTGCGGTGGATGATGAAACTCGCGCCCGTGAATCCCATCTTCGATTCCCAGACCGTTTTGCCCGTGGTGACGACGGAAACCGAGCAGTCCACCGACATCTCGTTGACCGTGGTGTTGCCGCCTCCGCCGAACGAACGAAACTCGATCTGCTTGCCGGTCGAACGCTCGGACAGTGTGAGTTTGATGAACGTGTTCTGATTCGCGGCCAGGTCCATCTGGTTCTGCACGAGATTCGCCTTCAGTTTTGCGATCACATCGGCCGTGAAAGTCGGTTGGCCCGGTGGAGTTTGCAGCCCGGTTGTATCCAGGCTGAGTTTCGTGCCGGCGCGGACAACCATCTGATCGGTATTCAAATCCTCGGGAACTTTTGCCAACGCGGCCTCTTCCGGCAACGTGGCACCCACCAGCGAAAACGACGGCGACGCACCCACGCTTCCGGCCACATACCAGTGCCTGCCATCGGGACTGATCACACTGTGTTGCCCATTCGGCAACTGATACGACCACACGCTGCCCTTCTTCTTGGTATCCACGAGGATGCGATTGGCGACCAACAAATAGTCGTCGCCGCACCAATGCAATGCGGGGCCACTGCCGCGCACGGGAAACTCGCTGGTCATGTTTCCGGTGGCGACATCCCAAATCCGGCATGTCGAAGCATTGCTGCCGCTGGGACTGATCGTTGCCAATCGCGTGCCGTCGTGATGGAACGACGCTCCGGTGATGAACGCCCCCACGTTGACCTTGCCGAGCATCTTACCGGTCAAACTTTCCACCAGCACGACGTCCAACGAGTTACGGCACATGACATACTTGGACGACGGGCTCAGCACCGGCGTGCCCACGGATTCGATTTCATAGACGCACTTGCAGGCCGGCAATTCCCAGAGCCGCAAGCGATCGCGACTACTCAGCGTCATGAGATGCGTGTCATCGATGAACACGGCCCCTTTGACTTCCGTCTCATGCGTCTTGAGTTCGTTGTACGGTCGCCAACCGGCGACATGATTCCCATCCTCGATCGTGAACGCATCCACGCGGTCCTTGCTTTCTTCCGACCGCGTCAGCGCGAACTTGCCGCTGGGGCTGAACGCCAAGCACGACGCTTCAAAATCCAATTGCAATTCGCCGGCCGACTTGCCCGTAGACATGTCGTACACATCCAGCAGTCCGAGGACTTCCGGCGCACCATCGTCCGGTTTTTCAGCCGGCTTGGCGACAGGTCTTCCGGGACGCGGACGCGGACGGCGAACGGGGCGAGCACTCCCGGTCTTCGTGCTGTAGAAGGTGGCGGCTCGATTGGACGCGCCGTTCCCCAACCAGAAGTTCATCAGGTTCCCTGGTCGTGGGGAAAACTTGATCTTGGTTTTCCATTCGGCGGCGCCGGCAACGGCAGGGTCGGCGGGAACGGCCCACTTCAAGACGTCTTGCTTCAAGTCCAAGACGCCCATTTCCGCAATATTGGCTTTCGTGAGTTCCGGCAATTCGGCGTCGATGGCCTTGCCACCTTGAGCCACTGCCGCGGCCGCCTTTTCGATGTCTTTATCGGACAGCTCCACCCGAGCAATCGCATACTTGCCCTCGTCCGGAACGACCTTCAGCACATGGTTGTCGCCGACGATCGCCAGCTCCGGATGCTCGGCCAAGGCCAACACGACGCCTTCGGCTTCAAGGTCCACAACATGCTTGTTCTTCAGCAAGAAGCGTTTGCTGTTGGGGAACCAGTGAATGATTGGCTTTGAACTTGAGCCGAAGAACACATCCTTGATCTCGAACGCCCCGTGCGATTTGCCGCCGGCGACATCCCATTTCCAGATCTGCTCTTTCCCCGAATACGAGAAATACCCGATCAGCGTCTGGCCATCAGGCGAAAATGAAAACGCCTTGCATGTCGAATGCTCGTTGGGAAACTCGAATTCCGCAGCAACGGTTCCCGTGGCCACTTCGTAGACCTTCACGACCCCAGGCTTCGTAAAGATCGTGTAGGCCATGAGGACGTATTTGCCGCCTGGACTGAACGCGAGTGAATCCGCGACGGGCCGCTCGTCCAAGCTGATGGTTTTCAGCAAGTCTCCGGATGGCAGCTTCCAAGTCATCAATTCCTTTTGGCCAACATACGTCACGGTTTGATCGCTGGGGAATCGAACCTGGTCCCAGTGCCCAGCTTTCGGCGCGGGGAGTTTCCCGAGCAGTTTCTCTTGCTTCACGTTGGCAACGTACAGCCCCTTGTCGGTCAACAATGCAAAGTACTCGCCGTCACGGCTGAGAGCCTTGTCGCGCGCGAATCCGGCTTGTCGATCTTCCGTGCCGCCCATGCCGATTTGCTTGCCGCTGCGAACATCGAAGACCATCCACAGCGGTTTGAACGGGTCCGATCGATACGCGGCATACGGACTTCCCGGACCACCGAACACCAGTTCTCGCGGGCTTTTGCTGTCAACTTTGAGCTTCGTCGCGGACGCCCAGTCGACGTCGATTGCCTTGAGCGGGTCGGGTTCGAGTTTCCACACCGAAGCCGGCTTTGCTTTTCCGAGTTCCGTCTGCGCAGGCTTTTGGAAACCACCCGATCCGAGCGGCTTTCTGCCGGGATTGGGGCCGGGTTGTGGGCCGGGCTTGGGAGCCGGACCAGGGTTGGGCACGACATTCGGTTGCACGACTGGACCGGCGTTGGTCTTTTGGCCGGGTCGCACCGGAACCGGATTGTTGGCAATGACGTTTGGGTTGATCGGATTCTGTGCGTCGGTTTTTTGATCCTGGTTGGCAACGTTGTCGCCGTCGTCCTGTTCGTCGCCGCTCATGGCGAAGATCACGCCGAGGATGATCACCAACAGCAACACGCCGCCGCCGATCGCCAGACCGATCATGGTGGCCTTGTTCGATGGTGCGTCATCAACCGTGTCGCCGAAATCATCGCGATCTCGGGTGCGGGCCGTCGATTCCGCACGGCTTCCGCCTCGCGCGCCGGCCTCACGAGATCGCCGACCGTCTTGCCGTTCACGGGGTCCAGATCGACCAGCGGACCGACCTCGTGAAGTCTTGGATCGCCCACCGCCGCCCGCGCGTTCCGGAACGTCGATGTCTTCGCCGCACTCTTTGCAGGGGACGATTCGCCCGGCGAAGTTGTCGCCAAACGCATATTTCTTGCCGCATTCTTCGCATTCAACTCGAATAGACATCAGCTTCACTCTTCTGCCAGAGGCATGGTCCCGAAACGGAAAAGTGGTTCAACCTGTGCAACATGATCCACGAGCGGACAAGCTTGGCATCCGGTCTCGCGAGCACGGCTCGTCAGTGTGGCTGACGACCGCACGCTGCAAGGCAACTCCAATTGACCCATCGCACGACGCGAACGGGCGAAGATCATAACATTGTCGGGCAGCGGATCGAGACCAACGCAAGCGACATCCCGCTCTTTCACGCATGTCTCGATTGAAAGCGATTGCTATTCTTCGCGGGCCGTGAATTTCGATGACCGAGAGAGCCAATCGCAAAGGGACCATCAATGCGTTTGAAGATCGCCCGCACTTCGTTTCTTGGACTCGTCGCGTTGGTTCTCGCGATGGGAAGTTGTGTCGCGAACGCGGAAGAAGCGACCAAGACAGACGCCGCGAAGACGGAAGCGAAGTTGTCGGATTCGAAGTCCGTCGACGCCAAAACTGCGGACGCCGAGAAAGAAAAGGCAACTGTCGACGACGACTCGTTCATGAAGTCGTTCGAGAAACAAGTGGATGCAGCCGCCGGTAAGGCGGTCGGCGCTTTGGCCAGCGTGATTTTCTACGAAATACTCGGGCACAAGGAATTCACGACCGATCACGCAGACGTCTTGACGACCGTGGACGACGTGCGGCCATTGGTCGACCGAGCGAAAGCCGACGGGATCAACATCGGCGAAGCCGATCTGGAGTTGAAGTTGCCGCATGGGAGCCTCACCAAGAAGCAGGTCAAGACGCTGGAACAAGAGCTGAGCAAGCAATTCACCGAACAGCGGGCGTTGAAGTTTTCGGTCAAGATCGCGGATGAGGGCAAACAGACGGGCACGAGCTTGAAAGCGATCGAGCATGGGTTTCCGATCGTGGTGTTGTGGCTGGTTCTGGGTGCGATCTTTTTCACGCTGCGAATGAACTTCATCAACTTTCGCGCCTTCAAGCACGCGATCCTGGTCACGGCCGGCAAGTACGACAACCCGAGCGATCACGGTGAAGTCAGCCATTTTCAAGCACTCACCGCCGCACTGTCGGCGACCGTGGGGCTGGGCAATATCGCGGGCGTGGCGATCGCCGTCGCGACCGGCGGACCGGGTGCCACATTCTGGATGGTCGTGGCGG
>JAQBZS010000329.1 GCA_027622115.1 Planctomycetota bacterium
TTTGGCCGTGATCCACTTCGCGAGCCGTTCGCGGCGAGTCAATTTGTCGCCGCCTTCGAACTTCGCCGCGTACGGGAATTCGGGGGGAGTAATCGCTCCGGTACGGTCGTGCTGAATATCGCCGCTCGTCTTGTCGCCCACGATTTCGTACAGCGGCTTTCCGCCTTCCACGGCAGTCCGCCCGAGTTCCGCTTTGCCGCTGGCCGGATCCTTCTTCAATTCGACTTGTGCGAAGAACGCGGCGGTTTCGTAGTACTGGTCCTGAGTCCAGCGTTCGAAGGGATGGTCGTGGCACTTGTTGCAATTGAACCGCACTGCCAAGAACAAGTGCGTGGTGTTTTCCATCGTGTCTTCCGGCGTGCGCAGAATCTTGTAGTACGACGCGGGCGGATTCGTCTTGTTGGACCCACTGGCGGTCAGCACCTTGTAGGCGAATTGATCGTAGGGCGTGTTCTGGTCGACTTCGTTGCGGATCCAGGCACGAAACATCTTTGCGCCTTCCGGCCCCAGAAACTTTCGATTCACTTGCAACAGGTCCGCCCATTTGTTGGTCCAATGTTCGACGAACGACTTGCTGCCGATCAAGCGATCAATCAGTTCTTCACGTTTCACGCGAGTCTCACGTTTGTCCGCCAGAAACGTCTTGACGTCTTCCGATGTCGGCGGAAGGCCGGTTAAGTCCAAATGAATGCGGCGAAGGAATTCCGAGTCGTCGCACAAGTCGGACGCCAGAATCCGCATCCGTTCCAGCTTTCTGGCGACAAGTTCGTCAATGAGATTGTTCTTTGCGGGTTCCTTCCACACGAAGCCACTGCGATCACCCATCACCGTCAGTGTGGTGGCCGCGTAGGCACCTTCGAAGCGAGCCAGAATCGGTGCTTCGCCGCGTCGCAACGTGACCAGCAATCCCGCGTTGCCGGCTGCCGCGATTTCTGGATCGCCGCTCTCGATGAACGCTTCTTCCGTCACGTCTTTTTTCGTTCCGTCCGCATACGTGGCGACGACCCGAATCTGTTGAGTCGTGCCGATCCGCTGCACCACGGGATTCACTGGTGCAAGTTCAATACTGGCAACCTTCGCACTCTTGAGATTCAGCTTGCAGCCGTCTGCAATCCATTGCCGGACGACTTCGTAGTAAGCCGATCCGACCGGCGTCACTTGGCTGCCCACGTGCGGTACGGCACCGGTGGCTTTCATCAACATCAGGCTGTCGTCCGGAGACGCCATATTGGCTCGCCGTGACTTCAAGTCGTCGGCGAACGCGCGCGTGTCGTAGATCGGATCGTATCCCCGCAATGACAGCTTGAAGCCGTTCTTGCCGTCCTTCGCGCCGTGGCATGTGCCGGCGGTGCAACCGAGCCGATTAATGACCGGCATCACGTCTCGGATGTAGTCCACATTGGATTTAATCTTTTGACCGCTGATTTCGAGTGCCACTTTCGCGGTTTGCCCGGCAATCGAGCACACGATTTCCGCCGTGCCGTCCGTTTTGGCTCGCACGATGCCGCGTCCGGTCACCGACGCAATGTCCTGCGACACGCCGAAGTCGACCATGCGAGTCACATCAACCGTGTCGCCCGTCGACAGCCGTCCGGTGACCAGCAATTGCACGTAACTCACTGGGCTCGTTAACTCAACTTTTGCCGGTTGAATCTCCAGCCCCACGATCTTGAAGCCCTGCTCCAGCTTCTCTTTTTCCGTCTTGGCAAAGTCGTGCGGCGACAGCGGCTTCACGTTGCGCGCGACTTTCTCACTCGACTGAACTTCGACCGGAACGAACGACTTTGTGACGCGACCCGAGCTGGTGTCGATCAGCCGAATCCGTCCGTCACCACCGCTCGCAGCGACAAATTTGCCATCGGGGCTGAAGGCGACCGCATAGATCGCAGCCTCTTTCACATCCGTTTCGGCGACCACCTTCACACCTTGCGTGCGATAGTCATCCAGCTTTTTCTTTTCTGCGGGGGATCGTTGATAAATCCGCTTTTCCATGATGGCTTTGAGGTCACCGGGCAATCCGCTGTCGAATTCGTAGGCGAACACGCGGACTTCGCCGGAACCATCCAAGCTGCTGCACGCGGCAACGAGTTTCCCGTCTCGGCTGACATCGACATCGAAGATGCGACCACGCAATGCCGGGAAGTTTCGCACGAGGTTGGCGTTGTCGCCGATGACGCGCTTGGACGTGCGGAACACTCGGAACGCTTTCAGAATCCCGTCCGCGCCACCCATCACGACTTCGTCCTTCATCGGATGCCGCTCGATCGCCGCGATGCCGCCCTTCAGGGCACCAGGCGTGATCGATGTGATGTTGTCCACAAAGCGACCGTCCTTGAAGACGGTCAATTTGGCGGTGCGGTCGCGGCCGACGGAGATGATGTAGTCGCCCTTGTTCGTGAAGACCGTGTCGAGCACCCAGTTGTTGTGTGCTCCTTGGAAAAACACCTGCTGACCAGTGGTGGCATCAATGGCTCGCACGCTCGTGTCGGTGCAGCCGAACGAAATCACCTTGCCGTCCGGCGACCACTTCGCCCCGTAAAGCGTGTCGTAAGTCGATGACACGGACAGTGTCAGTTCGCGTTTGGCGACGTCCCAAACTTGAACTTCTCCCATGCGACCGGGCAAACCGCCGGTGACGGCCAAGCGTTGGCCATCGGGCGAGAAGCGGACGGATTCAATGCGTGCGGACAGTCCCACCAGACGAGCCACCAGTCCTGTGCCGTCTGCTTTGTGCAGCAACACCTCGTGGAACCCGGCAATGGCGAGCAGCTTGCCGTCGGGGGAATAGTCGAGCGACGTCACCACGGGCGGCAGCGTATAGACCGGCGGGTTGTCCTTACTGTAACGCACTTTCGCATTGTCGGGCGTGTCGTCGACGGCACCTTCGGCGATCCATCTGGTGATCAGCTCGATCTCGGTGTCCGCCAGCGGTTTCTTGCCTTTGGGCATGTCTGCTTTGCCGTTTTCCGGCGTGATCAGGCCGATCAAATAGCTGTCGGCCGGTTTGCCGGCAACGATCGCGGCTTCGTCACTTTCCCCGCCTTTGAGCATCGCGGCGAATGACGTCATGACGTACTTGCCGCCCGACTTGGCCGGCTGATGACAACCCTGGCAGTGGGCCTGAAAAATAGGCCGGATTTGCGAGTTGTAACTCACCTTGTCAGCGGACTTTTCTTGAGCGAACAAGTGACCGCCGATTGCCAGGAAACCCAGCACGCAGATGAAGGAAAGGCAGCGAGTCAACATCGGAAACCCCTACGGAGCAAGTGTGGGAATCAGAATCTCGGAAGGAACAGCGTCAGGCAGGAATCGCGTCGGCGGGGATGAATCAGGCGGGTCGAGCAAGTGGGAGTCGCTGAGGGACTTCCATCGCACCGACGCATCAGCAGCCATTGATGGTACGCCAACGGACAACATCAAACAACGCGTGCGGCTCGGATGCGCCGTCCCAGGGTCTCGCGGTCATCCCGAGAGGATGACGAAACAGCGTTTGAATTGGCTGCGTCGAGCCCAAGGGAAAAGGCCGCCACGGGGCTTGCCGGAGATCACGGGGCTTGCCGGAGATGTTGACGCAGCGAGTTGGGTCCGCTGACTTGGCGACACGCCTGATCCAGCTAGCGATCAATGTCGTTCATTTCGACTTCTCCGTGATTTGCGTGATCGCCTTGGTCAACCGCGACCAGGACGCTGCTTTTTCGCCTAGAGCGGCTTGGTGCTGAGCGCCCGCACGTTAAGCGCCGACAAGACACGGGCGTTTGATTGTGGGAGCGATCAATACATGACGAAGCCGTTCGCGCTGCCCGAATTGCTGTCGCGAGCACGCAATCTGGTCGAGCGGCATCGCGGTCGCCGAACCACCAGCGAACCGGATCAAACACCCGAAGTCCAATCTTTCGGTTCGGTGCAATTCGACTATCGCCGGTACAATGTCTGCCCGCGTCCGGAGTCGTTCTTCGCCCACGGCTCCTTGGGCGTGAAATCGGTGTCGTCGCCGATCAGCACGAGCCACTTCTCACCGAAAGCGATGCGGTAAGCGCCGTGTTCGAGACGATCACCAGTGACGCCGAGTTTCGCCGCGTGACGGGAATTCGATTGCAAACCATCGCGACTGGGTCGAAGAAGCGTTGGCGTGGTTGTCGGAGACCAATGGCGGAGCGACAGCGACCGCCCCGCTCGAAGGTGCCTGGGAGAACGACGCAGGCATCTTGATCCGCGAACAAACGGTCCTCGTCTATTCCTTCGTTAAAGCCGATGCCTTTATCGAGAACCTCGATCGCATTCGCGATTTGCTGCACCGTTTTGGCCGCGAGACGGGCCAGGGCGAAGTGGCATTCGAGTTCGACCACGAATTCTTTCTCATCCACTTACGATGGAGACAAGTGATGGCCAGGACCATACGCAATACGGGAAATAAACAGCCGCAGATTCGCAACACCGGCAGCCGAGAGCCGTTGATTGATTCGCAAACCGTGGCGGAGCCGCTCGGCGGCGCACTGGAGCAACAGGTTCCTCGCACAACCAGTCCGATCACCTTGTCGCTGGTGCGCGAAGAGTTGGCCCGCACCTTGAAGTCCACGGGCGGTCGTCCGGCGATCACCGGCACGGACCGCCGCTTCAAAATCCCCTTGAGCGAGGCACAACTCCGAGCTTTGGAAGAAGTCGCCGTCGAGGTGACATCCCCTGGTTCCTCCCCGTCCCCCGGCCAGATAGCGAGTGTGTTGGTGAGC
Source organism: Planctomycetota bacterium (assembly GCA_027622115.1). Lineage (GTDB taxonomy): Bacteria > Planctomycetota > Planctomycetia > Planctomycetales > Planctomycetaceae > JAQBZS01. The sequence continues at coordinate 4,728 of JAQBZS010000329.1, forward strand.
CAGGGTTTGAGAGCTGCACAAGCACTAACCGACGTGCTCGGAAATAGCGAGTGGGTCGGGGTTCAATTGGCTAAAGGCGCTTTGGCCCTTGAGGGAGGTGCTGGAATCGACGAATCCGCAGAGCAGGTCTTCCGTGAGGGGCCGCTCTCGCGCGTGAAGTGTCGAGAACAACTCAACGAAGTGAGCCAACGCGGATTCCTCTCAGTGCTCACACCGCGGGCGGATTTGGGGTCATCCGTGAATCCGATTGACGACGCTGCAGGACGTCATCGACCGATTGAATGCGTACGGCGAGTCGATCACCGTGACGGTGAACAATGCCGGGACCGGACTGGTTATCAGCGATTCAAGACTTGGTCCGGGCAACCTGACGATTCAGTCGTTGAACGGCTCGTTCGCGGCCGCCGATCTGGGCATCCTCGGGACGGGCAGCGGAGCGGTCATCAACGGCACGAGTCTCGTCGCCGGCAGTCTGCGTCTGGACGGTCGCTCGGATGCGGACGTGCTGCGGGGCAGTTCGGGCGACGACATTCTCATCACCGGCGGCGGAGGCGACGTGCTGTTGGCCGGAGCCGGTCTCGATACCGTGGTCGCGACGCGCGATGCGAACATGACGCTGACGAATGCCGCCCTGCAGTTCGGATCGGGTGACTCGGCCTCGCTCGATGGCATCGAGCAGGCCCGGCTGTCCGGCGGCGACAGCGCGAACGTCATTGACGCGTCGGCCTTCAGCCTCGGACCAGTGACGCTTCTGGGAGGTGCCGGCAACGACATACTCACTGGCGGGTCCGGCAACGACCTGCTGTCAGGCGGCGACGGGCTCGACGTGCTGGACGGTCGAGCGGGAACCGACAGTCTGGCGGAACTCGGTTCGCGGATAGTGCTCGACAGCCTCGGCAACGGTCTCGGCGGAAACGGGACGCTCGATCTGGCCGAAGGCACCGAGGAAGTGGTCAGGATCACGCTCGATGCCGGAGTCACCGGCGGCGGCTTCCGCGTGACTTTCAACGGCGAAACGACAAACGCGATTCCGTTTGACGCCACGTCCTTTGATCTCAAGAGCGAACTGGCTCAGCTCGCGGGACTCGACCACGAAGACCTGATCGTCTCGCGCGATCCGCAGGGCGGTCCATTTGTGGTCCGGTTCGTGAATACCAAAGGCGGACTCAACGTCCCGGACCTGACGGCGGCGAGCGTCGATCTCGTCGGCGGCGGAGTCACCGCGACGGTCACGACGCAGGGAGCCGTCCTGCTGAATCCGTTCGTGAGTATCGAGTCGGCGACGCTGTACGGCACGGCCGGCCATGACGTGATCGATGCCTCGCGGTTTTCCGGAACGACGTCGATCTGGGGTTTCTGGGGCAACGACATCCTGATCGGCGGCAGCGGCGCGGACCGGATCGAAGGCGGAAACGACGACGACCGGATCACGGGCGGCGGCGGAGCGGACTTGATCGACGGCGGAACCGGCATCGACACGATCATCGAATCGCGCGACGTCAACTTCACGCTGACCAATACGGCGCTGACCGCATCCGGCGGCGTGCTCGGCGGAGTGGTCGAAGTCGACGCGCTGGCGAATTTCGAGTGGGCGGTCATCACCGGCGGCGACTCGGCGAACACGATCGATCTGTCGGCCTTCACCGGACTGAATGCGGACACGTCGCTCGCTCTTCTGAACGGAGGCAACGGCTTCGGGGCGACCTCCGGGGAGAAGCTCGCACTCATCGGCGGGTCGGTGAGCGTTGGTGTGTCCATCGCCGAAAACCGGATCGACAACCGCGTCAATGCGTACATCGACCGCGCGGACTCGCTGAGCACCACCAGCGGCGACATCTCGCTGTCAGCGACGGAACAGGAGATCGTTCGAGCGAACACGTTCTCGGCGGCGGGAGCACTCGGCATCACGATCGGCGGCGCGATCAGTTCCGCGACGACCGACGCGCGCAACACGCTCACCAGTGTTGTCTTCGCCGGGATCAATCGCAGCGACGTGACCTCTGCAAACGACATTGCGGTGACGGCGGCAGAGCGGTCGAGCATCGACGCGACGATTCAGGCGGTGTCGATCGTCTCGGCACGGTCATTCGATGTTGCGGCGACGTTGACCCGACTGGCTCGCGTGCTCGGCGACGTTCCCACGATATCGCCGAAGACATCCGCTCTGGTCACCGGAGCCACCGTCGTCGCCGGGTTGCTCACATTGACGTTCAGCACGAGTCCGACGCCGACCGACTCCAGTCGCGTGTGTCCCTCGCTGGTGTCGGAAATTGAAAGCTGCGGGCGATGGCACCCTCGCTACCTGGACTGTCGAGCAGTCTCTCTCGTATTTCAAACGCAATCTGGGCCTGTGTATCGAGACGTTTATCGCCCCTGCGTTCGAGAAGGGATTGAAAAACCTGAAGGCGTATGTGGAGAAGAAGTAGCGATTCACGCGGGCAATGCCGCCAACGTCAATTGAAACCATAAAGAGCGCGTTTGCTCGTTTGCAGATGAAGACCGAGATCAACAAACCACCTATTTCTCTGAAGAAGACCTCGGCGACGCTGATACGCGAGCACAAGGACTACAGGGGACTGGAAGACGTTTTCCTGGGGCACGCCAACGACTGCGGCGGAGTCGGGCGCAATATGGCGCAGTTGGTCTCGCAAGTTTCAATCCCCAATGTGGCGCTCGCTTCAGCGTACCTGAGCGGCAACTTGGTAAGATGTGCCGGTGCAGGGAATGCCGGCAGGAGTTCGAATTCTCGATGTTACCCGGCAGCACGAAAATACGACTGGATGCCTGCCGGGCATTGAGGGGCGTCTGTTCACTTCCCGGTTCCTGCCATGGCCACCGCCTGTGTCGAGCCCCGTCCGCTCTAC
>JAQBZS010000330.1 GCA_027622115.1 Planctomycetota bacterium
TTGATCACTGAAACGTTCTTAGACGACTCCCCGCGTTGGTCGGTTTCCGTGCCACCACCGATCGAGTCGGTGATGTAGACCGTCGTGAGGGCGATTCCCAAGCATCCCAACCACGTTGCGTCTTTCAGGAAATCCATGCTCAACGTCCTTCGGCCAATCCCCGAGAATACTGCTGAAACTGTTTCCGATACTTGGCCGGGATCTTCTGCCTGCCCGCGCCGACACCGTCCAAAGTTCGCTCGTTGTCCGTTCCACCCTGCCGGATTTGCGACGGGCTCCGCAGATCGAGGCTCTTCAGCACTTCATCAAATTGCCCCTTCGATGTGCTGCCGGGTTTCGCATCCCGACTCTGCAATCCGTCGCGCAGCCACTTCATGTGTTCTTGGACTCGATCTTTGGTCCAGCCCAGATCCTTGAGTAATTTGTCGTCGACTTCGCCGCGTTCCATCCGATCTTCCAGTTTTCGTAATACGAATTCGGCGGCCTGTCGGTTGAAGTCTTCGTTGGCCTTCGCGCCGTTTGTTTTCGGTGCGGGTGGCGGTTGCAGTCGCGGATCGCGTTTCTGCGGGCTGTTGTCGTCGAGCTTGCCGCCACCATTGCCGGGATTGCCCTCGGGAGTCCGCTCGTTGTTTCCGTCCCGCCCGCCGCTCGAATCCCCTTCCGGTTGCCGATCGTCGGGCTTGCCGGGTTGGTTTGATCCACCTTCGCCACTGGGATTCCGTTTTTCGGTTGAGTCCTGCGGCTCTTTCGGTTTGCGACCTTGGGTCTCGTCCGGCTTGGAACCGGTCGGCGTTTCCTGCGTGCGATCCGTGGGTTTTGTGGTCGAGCCCGGTCCCGGTTTCTCGCCGGGTTGGCCGGTTTTTTGACCGTCGGCCGGTTGCCGCTGACCGGGGTCGTTGCTGGTATCGCCGGGGCCTTTGTCCTTGCTGCCGCGAGATCCCACATCGTCTTGCTTGCTGCTGCCTTCGGCTCCACCACCCGACGGTTGCGGTGAACGTTTCGGATCGTTGCGACTCTTCAAATCTTCATTTGGCCCGTCCGGCGAACCTTCGCGCTTGGCGTCCGACGGCTTTTTCTTGTCGACACCGTCCGCGGTCGAGCGGCGTTCGTCGTGGGGTTTGGATTCGGGTTGCTTGGTGTTGTCGGAATTCGGCTTCGCGGCGTCCGGTTTCTCCCCCGAACCCGGTCGAGGATTCGGCTTGGTGTCCGTGGCATCGCCGGTTTTCTTGGTTGTCGCGGGCTTGTCGCCTTCCCGACGTTTTAGTTCATCCGGATTCTTCGCTTTCGTGGCATCGGACTTGGGATCCTTCGAGGCAGCGCCCGTGCCGGTTTCGTCGCCTTCGGCTTTGTCCTTGCGACCGCCTTCTTCAGGTTTCGTTGTCTTCTCTGTTCCGTTGATCGGCTGTTCGGTTTGGTTGCCCGGTTTGTCGGTCGCAGACGGCTTGCCGTCCGTCCCACCGCTGCCCGAAGCGTCTTCTTTGGGATCCGGTTGCTTGCCCGACGACTGATTGCCGGCGCCTGGTTTGGTTGAGTCTTCACCGCCCGCGCCGGGTTCTCCGTTGGGGTTGTTTGACGAATCCTTCGGCTTTTCACCGGTCGATGGTTTTTGGCCACGGTCGTCGGTCTTCGCGGCATCCTCGGGTTTGGCGGAACCATCGCCACCGGAAGCATCCGGCTTGGGCTTGGACTGTTCGCCGGGCTCGGACTTCGGCGGTTCATTTCCCGATTCCGGTTTCGGCGATGCTCCCGGATCGTTCGGCTTTTGTTCCGGCTTGCCGGTCCCCGAATCACTAGACTTTTGCTCTGACTTGCCGGAATCGTTGTTGTTTGCCGGATCACGCTTACTGGGTTCGTTCTTCGAACCTGGTTGCGACTGTTGATCGGGCTTTGTATCGCCCTTCTTTTGCGGCGGATCCTGAGGCGGCTTGTCGCCGGTCTCCTGTTTGCCATCCTGCGGTTGGTCTGACGGCTGCTTGCGTGGAGTTTGGCTGTCGGACGATTGCTGGCCTTGATTCGGCTTCTGGGACTGCTCGTTCTCGTCCTTGAATTTTTGGTAGAGATCCCGCAGCGCTTCGTCGTTTTCAGCCGGTCGATTTGACTGACCATTGTTGCCACTTTGTTGATCGCCGTTTGGCTTGTTGGCGGATTCACTGCTTCCGCCCTCTTTCGGTTGACTCTTACCCTGGCCGTCTTGGCTTTGCTGCTTGCCGCCTTCACCGCCGGCTCCGCCTTCGCTCTGCTTCGATTGCCCATCCTGAGGTTTCGCATCGGACGGTTCGTCGTTTTCCCCGTCTTGCTTCGGTTCGCCCTGCTTCGGTTCGCCCTGCTTCGGTTCGCCCTGTTTCTGTTGACCGTCGTCCGGTTTGTTTTCCGGTTCCTTCCCTGCTTCCCCCTGATTCGGCTGAGGGTTCGGTTTCTGGTTCTGATCCGGATTCTGCTGTTTCGGATCCTGTTGGTTCCGCTGTTCCTGCTTCTGTCGATCCAATTGACGTTGCACGTCTTCCGGCGGCTTGGGTTCGGTAATCAAGACGACGATCTCGCGACTCTCGCCCTTCTGGCCATCTTTGGGAAAGTCGCGGTTATCGCGGGCCTCCACGCGAATGGTGATCTTGGTATTCGGCTTGAAGCGATCGTTCAGCCGAAAGTCATAACCGACTTGCAAAGACGGTTGCGGCACAGAATCGTCGCCGCCGAAGATCGCTGAACCGGTGAGGTCTTCTTCCTTGATCAGCAACTCGCCGTGCTGAATTCGCAGACCGACGAATCGCACTTTGAAATCGTCTCGTGCCGAGATCATCAACGGAATCACGCCGTTTGACGGTTGCTCGATCAGATTTCCTTGCGGCGCATCAATGCTGACTTTCGGCTGCTCATCTTCGTGAATCGAGATCGAATACAGCGTCGGTTCCGGATCGGACTGGCCACGCTGGTTTGTGCAATCGAAGCGATATCGAGTTGGATGCGATTCGTCCGTTCGCAATTCCAGCTTCCAGCGAGCCCGCAGTTTCGTCCGCTCGGTGTCCAGGAATTCCACGCGATACTCTTCCGCCCGTTGCGACAAATCTTCGCCGTCCGAACACCGCACCGATGCGGATTGCAGCGGCATGTTGGCGGTCGCGGTCACCGTGACTTCGACACCTTCCCAACTCTCGATATTGCCGGTCGACCGAGTCTCGTTTTCAAAGCCCATGTATGCTGGAAAGCGATATTCGACTTGGTTGACGGTCACCGATGGTGGTTGCAGCACGCTGACTCGATAGACGTCGGACCGCGCGTCTCCCGCCATTACGTAATAGGTCATGTTTCGCACGATGCCGCGATTGCGATCGCCGAGAATCATGCCTTCGTATTGGGGGAGACCGTCTTCGACTTGCCGCAACTCGACCGGAAAATCGTCAAACTGACCGTCGTCCCAACTCACCAAGGCCCGCACGAATTCCGGCTTCTCGCCGTCCGTTTCGACCATGACGGCCAAATGCTCGCCCGCCAGGATTTCGACATTGCCCGGTCGCACACCAGCGATTGACGTGCGAGTCGCCACGGGTTGTTCGACGGTCGAAAGCGGTCGCATGAATGACAGGCTTTTGGGAGACAACGCCGCGTACATGCAGCACGCCACGACCACCATCAGCAATGCAATGCAGAGCTGCATCAACAAGCGTCGATCCACGGCATGGTCGACGTCGGTATGAGTCAGCCCCACGGCCGCCCGCTTCTCGATGGCTCGGCGGATCGCGTTTGAAACCGGCCGATTCGCGGTCGACAAGTCGACCAGGCTCAGCAAATTGCCTTTGAGCGAGGGTTCGCAGGCTTCGATGGCGCGAGCGGCATACAAACGATTCACGCTTTTGAAGTACGGTCGAGCCACTTTCCAAGCGATCCAACCCACGGACGACGCCAGCAACAGTCCCAGCATCACGGCACGTGCCGTCGTCGAAAAACCACCGGGGACGACCCAATGGTCCAACAGCGTGAAGGCGAACAAGTACGCCAGCACCAACACGGTCGCCCCCACCGCAGCCGTCGCGATGTCCATCCATTTGATCTGCGTGCGAGCTTTGGAGAGCTGAAAATCGATGTATTCGTCAAACTCGACGTATTCGCCCTGAGCGGATTGCGGAGCGGAAGTTGACATCCGTGGGTCTCCTTCGAGACGGATCAGCGGGCGTTTCGGGCAAAAACCCGGCGACCCGCGTGAATTGGCGGCAAGCGCGTGCATGTTAAGCGTCACACAGTCTACTTCGACGCCCAACAAGGATCGATCGTTCCTTATCTTCAATATCTTCAATCGTCCAGAAAGGCGGATCGGAACGGTCGTTGCCAGCATCCAGACAATTGAACGGCCCAACGTAACGAAACCGTGTGTCGACCTCGATGCCAAGCCCAACACAACACGGCTTCACGACGAACGCAACGAGCAATTGCGGACGCTTCCGCACTGATCTCGATCAGTTGATGGAATGTCGCACGCGCCGGCGCACTCTCGAACCATTCATAGGTGAATGCTCCAAGCAACGCGCCTCGTTTTACATTGTGGCATTCCATGCCTGGAAACGAGCGAGATGTTTGAAGAGTTTCCCGACAATGCAAAAGAGGTTTCAGAGTCACCTTTGTGGAAGCGAGCCATTCAGAAGACACTGTCCGCAGCACACTACCGGAGTTCGCAATTGTCACCAATGATTCCGTAAAAGCACGTTCCAAAGTGAAGCGAACACCATTCACGGGCGGCGTTTTCTCGGGCAACGGTCAGCCATCAACTGGAACTCTCACTGAGCCAAGCGTGAAGCAAAGTGCGAGCCTGAGTCCAACGACGGCGCACGGTAATCAGGGGCACGTTGAGAATCTCGGTCGCAATCTCCGCCTGTGTCCAGCCGCCAAAATGCTGCAACTCGACGACTTCCGCCAGATCCGGATGCGCCCGTTCCAGCCGTTCGAGCGCTTCGTCGAGCGCCAGAACCTGCTCGGGTGTTTGCCGCGTGGACGGCTCAGCCACGTTGTCCAGTGCCTTGGGCCGTTGCCCCGAGTTCCGTTTCGATCGCAACCGCCGCCGCGCGTGGTCCGTCAGCAGTTGCCGCACAATGGTGCAGGCATATCGCAAGAAGTGCTGGCGATCCTTCCACGCGACCTCGCGCAGATTGACCAGCTTCAGATACGCATCATCCGCAACCTCGGAAATCGAAAGGCTGAGACCGTCTTCATGCGACATGCGGGCTCCCGCGATCCGCTTCAACTGATCGCGCACGAGCCGGTGTGACAAGTTTTTCTGACGCCATGAATCCGACGTCAGATTGTTCTTGATTAATCGCAGATGTAAAAGAAAAATCGGGGATTCTGTCACAGCTTGTGAAGAGAAAGCCACAGGACATTTCCGTACCCTGAAGGAAGAATCACATGTGCTTGACGCATTGGCTGAAGTCTCGATTCCCCGCGATCTCCGGGACGGTTCAAGCGTTGTGCTGGCCACCTTCCAGGCGGCGAGAGGCACGTTACCCCAAACAATTTGTGACTGTCGCGGCAGTCGAGCAGTTGGAAGACCGAATCCTACTCGCGATCGCGGTCGAGATATCCAGTGTCCCGGAATACGGGGTCGATGGATTCATCACCGGAAATGTAAGCGATGTTGACCCGGCAACGCACGCAGTGGCCGTCTATATCCAAATCGAAGGTGCTGGCTGGTGGACGAAGCCAACATCGTCAACCCGTACGGTTCCCATCCGCGCCGATGGATCCTTCATCGCCGACGTGGCCACGGGTGGCATTGATAACCGTGCCACGATTTTCTGCGCGGCCGTCGTCCCGTCCAGTGTGACTCCGCCCTTGGCGCTGGGAGCGAGCCGGATTCCCGCGAATCTTGAACCGGTCGTGATCGACTGTGTTGAGCGTTACAGCCGCACCATCCAGTTCGCCGGACGTTCCTGGGGCGTCAAAGAGGCCCCGGTTGGAGTCGGCCCGGGCGGAAACCGATTCTCTAATGAAGTAACCGATGTATTCATTGACGACGACGGACTGCATCTATCCGTCAGCTATCACGATGGTGCGTGGTGGTCGACTGAGGTCATTCTTCTGGATCGCCTCGGCCATGGGACGTACTCGTGGGAAACCAGCAGTAATCTGGCTGATCTTGATCCGAACGTCGTCTTTGGAATGTTCACCTGGGATCCCTACGGCGATGACGAATCTGGAGCTGACCCTCATCGTGAGATCGACTTTGAAGACAGCCGCTGGGGCAACGCAAGCGATGTCACAAACGCGCAGACCGTGGTTCAACCGTTCGGCACTCCAGGAAACCTGCAGCGCTACACACTTCCGGTGCCGGGCGCGGATCCGGCACTGACCCGCTTCTTTACATGGGCGGATGGGCAAATCGAATTCGTTGCTCTCCAGGGGCAACACAACCCACTGAGTTTTCCCCTCGAAGATGTGATCGAGCAGCGTGTCTACACGCATGATCCGGGTGCCGGGCACTTCGTCCCGACCGTCGGTCGCGAATCGATTCGGCTGAACGCGTGGCTTTTTGAGGGTCGCCCACCCGCCGATGGACAGCCTGTTGAAATCGTTGTGTCTAATTTTACGTTTCAGTCCGATGCCTCCCTGGGAGTCGACTATGGCGATGCCCCGGACACGTCAACAGGGAGCGGAGTAGGGAACTACAAAACGCTGGCCACGGATAGCGGGCCCGCCCACACCATCGTCGCCGGGCTTTTCTTGGGCGCCACGGTGGACGGAGACGACGGGACGCTCAACAACACAGCCGCGAATGCCGACGACAACAATGGGACACCGGCGGATGACGAGGACGGCGTACCGGGTCCGCGCGTTCTGGCGGGCACGGTTGGAACGCAGCCGACAGTTACGCTGCTGGCCACCAACACGACTGATACTCTCGCCACTCTGTCCGGCTGGATCGACTTCAACGGCGACGGCGTGTTTGACAATGCCAACGAGCATGCTCGTATCTCTGTCCCCACTGGAACCACGGATGGCCGGTTCATGCTCACGTTTCCCTCGATTCCGTCAGGCTCGGTGGAGCAGACGTACGCTAGGTTCCGGCTTAGCACCGACCCGGTCGCCGAAAACTCAACTGGCGCGGCCAGCGACGGCGAGGTCGAAGACTACGAGTTCACAATCACAACTCCGGGACTGCACATCGTCAACCCACGCGATGGCAGCACCATCACAGACACGTCACCTCATTTCCAATGGACCGAAGTTGAAGGGGCTACCAGTTATGCCTATTGGATTAGCGATCGGACGCAACGTGTTTCAGGCCTTTATCGCAATTTCGGCTATTGGCCAGTTACGGAATTCGTGCCGCGAGATGTCCTGCTGCCGGGGAACTACCGTCTTGAAGTCCGAGCCCAACGCCCAGCGGTCGGACCGTGGACTGTCATCAACTTTACGATTGGTGAGACTTCAAGTCCGGTTATCACCGACCCCGTCGGGCCGACTGCGTTTCCGACGATTGCTTGGACTCCCGTTTCCGGAGCAGAGACGTATGACCTCAGCGTCACCGACACGTCGAACAATCCCATCCGTGCTGAGAACGGATTGACCCGGTCG
>JAQBZS010000331.1 GCA_027622115.1 Planctomycetota bacterium
GTCCTTAATGACGGTATTGGTGTCTCCAGTGCCGGTCGTTGTGTCGTATTGCGGGAGCGACCTGTTTGGTAACTATAAGCGGAACAACAAGGCGACATATTTCGGGCGTCTCTCATGCTTGATGTCACAGGTCTCTGCATGCTTGGCAAAAGGTGCGATCGCGAAAACCGACGAGCTTCGTAACCGCCTGTGGTTGATCTCAAGCCGTCGCAAGTGCGAGATCATCCCGAACGGGATCGACATACAACAGTTTTCACCTGGGAATCAGCAAACCGCTCGACGAGACTTGGGATGGGCGCACATGGAGCCGGTTGTTGTCTTCACGGATCGACCGGGTTCTTGGGTTAAGGATCCGGAGTTGGCTCGAAGGGCCGTTGAGCATGCCCGGCGTAGCAATCCCGATATTCGACTCGTGGTGCTGGAATCGATTCCTGGTTCACTCATTCCGGTCTATTTCAATGCGGCCGATGCATTGCTACTTACCTCAAGGCACGAAGGGTCGAACAATGCCGTCAAGGAAGCGATGGCCTGCAATTTGCCGGTGATTGCCACGGACTGCGGCGACACGCGTCAGCGACTCGAAGGTGTATCGCCGTCATACGTAGGTGAGTCGGACCCCGAACTTCTCGGCAACGCGATTGATCGCATCGTGACTCAGCGGCTGCGTAGTAACGGCTCGGCCAAGGTCCAGGAATTGTCATTGCCGAGTATCGCACGGCGATTGCGCCAAAGCTACGAGCGACTCATTCAGCGCTATGCTCGGAGGGATCGACACATCGACATTGAGAAAGCTGCCAACTCTTCGTCACATGCTCAGGAAAGATGGGTTGCCAGCGGCGTTGAAGAACATGCTTGGCATTGACAATCCACATGCCGACAGAAGTACGCAGCCGAGCGATCGAATACGGCTCAGCGTTGTGATTCCATGTCGCAACGAGAATCAATTCATTGGGGCCTGCATTCGCAGCCTGATTCAACAAGACGTCAAAGAGCGATTCGAGATCGTGGTTGCCGATGGAATCTCCACGGACGGCACACGCGATACGCTCGAACGAGTGCGGCGGTGCGATTCACGGATCCGAGTGATCGACAACCCGCAACAAATCGCGTCAACCGGTCTGAATTACGCGATCGCGACGGCCAAGGGAGAACTTGTCATTCGAACGGACGCACACACGGTTTATCCGCCGGACTACTTATCTCGCTGTCTTCACGCCATCGACGTTCGTAGCGCGTGGTCCGTTGGTGGGCCACAGCTCGCTGCCAGTGATACTTCACTCGGTCGCGCCATTGCCGCTGCATATCAATCTTCGTTTGCTGTTGGTGGAGCGAAATGTCACTACGCCGACCATGAAGGCCCAGTCGATCACGTGTATCTTGGTTGTTGGCGAAGGCACGCGTTTTTACGCGTGGGAGCGTTCGACACGGCATTAGTTCGCAATCAGGATGTTGAATTCGACTTGCGAGTAAGTGACGCGGGTGGGGAGTTGTGGCAGTCGCCCACGATTCAGAGCCATTATTATGTTCGGCGATCACTTCAAGCACTGTTTCGTCAAAATATGCAATTCGGATTTTGGAAAGTCCAGGTTGCCGTTCGCCATCCATCGCAATTGAAGCTACGGCATCTCGCACCGGCATTGTTCATCGTAATGTTGCTGTCCTTATCTATCGCGAGTCTCTTGTCTTCTTCAGTCGCACTCAATGCCTTGCTCGTGCTTGTTGCTGTCTATTTCGGCTTCGTGGGGTTGGGAGCGATTCGAATCGGTCTGGAATCATCGGCTCGAATCGGCGTGCTAATACCGTTTGTGTTGCCGTGTTATCACCTGGGATACGGCTATGGATTCCTGCATGGCATCGTGAATCTTCTGCTGGGCCGATCGAAGATTCTGTCTCAATTCCGAAAGTTGACTCGTTAGTGGGCATGGTTCTCGTTGAATAGCTCCACTTTGGCGTTCGCTCGTTTAACCGCACGCCGTAGGCACGCGCGTTTGAGGATGAAAACGTGTCTCATCAGTTCTTGGTAGTGTTGACTGCGAGACGTCCACAACGCGCGTGCCTACGGCGTGCGGTTAAACGACGCGCGTGCCTACGGCGTGCGGTTAAACGAGCGACATTCACGCCGGAGTGGCGCTGCCCAATTAGAAACTCACAATTAGTTGCGAGTTGCCTGACGACTTTGAATGTCACCTAGGAAACGCAGTTATGAGAACTACCGCCAAACAGCTTCGCCCAAAACAACGCAAGATGTCCTCGCCGACCTTTGGGTTTCGTACAAACTTCCTCCCGTTCAGCGAGACCGATGTGGATGAAGAGGAATATGAAGGTGTCCGAGAAGTCTTGGACTCGGGAAATCTCTCAAAGGGCACAAAGCTCAGCGTCTTGGAAACGGAGTTTGCGGAGCGGGTTGGATGTCGACATGCCGTTGCAGTTCAATCAAATGCCGCCGCGATTCACCTGACACTTAAAGCTTGCGGTCTGGAGCGCGGGGATGAAGTGATCACTACGCCGTACGCTTATGCATCGACGGCCGGCATGATTCGTCATCTTGATGCGCATCCCGTGTTTGTCGATGTCGATTCACGCACGCTGAATATCGATCCTAGTCTGCTCGAACGGGCGATTACGGGCCGTACACGTGCTATTGTGCCGCTGCATATTGCCGGGCTTCCGGCGGACATGACGCGGATCCACGAGATTGCCGGACGGCGGTCGATCGCGGTCATTGAAGATGCTTCGTGCGCATTTCCGCCACAAACGAAGCGGAGTCGCACGGCGGTCTCCGATGCGGCGTGCTTTAGTCTGTTGGAATCCAGCATACCCAATTGCGGATTCGGCGGGATGATCTGCACGGATTCAACGATGATTGCGAATCGTTGCCGCGTGACCGCGTCGAATGGAATTGGCCAAAAGAAGAGCCTGTCATGGGACTATGAAATACTGACAGCGGGCTTTCAGTACGGCATGAATGAAATCACGGCCGCCTTGGCCTTGTCGCAGTTTCGAAAGTCGACGCGGATGTGGCAGCGACGGCGAGAAATCGCGATGACCTACAATGCGGCGTTTAGCGGTATGCCGGAAGTTGAGTCACCCACGGATGATTGCGACACGAGCCATGCGTGGCAAATTTACATGATGCGTTTGAATCATCGTAGATTGTCATTGTCGCGGGACGGATTCTTGAAAGAGCTGCATGCGAGAAACATCGGGGCAACCGTTCACTTCATTCCGCTCCACCTGCATCCGTATTACCGGACTTTGTATGCGTATGAATCCGGGGATTTTCCGATCGCATCGTGGGAATACGAGCGTGAGGTATCGCTGCCGATTTACAGCACGATGGAAGATTCTGACGTTCAAGATGTGATCGACGCGGTCATTGATGTTGTTCGGCGGTTTCGCGCGTAGTTGGACGTCCGTAATTGTCGATGGGTTCGGCATTCTGAATGAGAAAGCTCAGTCGTTTAACCGTCAGCCGAAGGCGTACTCTACGTGACGGTTACACGACGCAGCCTGCGGTCGACAACCAATCGTACGACGGATTGCGCGCAGGACGACGAGAAAGCGACAACTTGTAGTACGAACTATTTCTGAGTCATTGGCGGTTCGCATTTACGCTCGTTACGACCTTTTGTGGAGCACGGAGCACACTGTGTTCTGTGGGACTTGTGCTTAAACGATTCATTGACATTTTGCTGGCACTGCTTGGTTTGCTGGTCTGCTGGCCGGGATTGCTTTTTAGTGCGATCGGCATTTGGGTCAGCAGTTACGGGCCGATCTTGTATGTCTCGGAACGCGTCGGCTACCGAGGTCGACGGTTCTTGATGTACAAACTGCGCACGATGCACGCTTCGAACGAGAAATTCGAAACGATCCCCATCACGGCCGCGCAGGACGCGAGGATCTTTTGGTTCGGTTCGGTCTTGCGACTGATGAAGATCGACGAATTGCCTCAGTTGATCAACGTGCTCAAGGGTGACATGTCGATTGTGGGGCCGCGCCCGCTATCGCCCAAGATCGTGGACTCTCTTTACACGACCGGAGAATTGACGACTCTCGATGTCCGGCCCGGTTTGAGTAGTCCCGGCAGCATTTATAACTACACACATTGCGAAGAACTGGTTGCATCCGACGATCGTGAACGGTGCTTTCGAGAACGCGTCTTGCCGTTGCGGCTGGCGTTGGAGCATGTGTATTTGATTCGATCATCGACGGTTTATGATTTTCAGATCATCGTACGCACACTTTCCGTAATCTGCCTGAAGGCTCTTGGCCGGAGGACGTTTTCCGAACCTCGGGAAATGCAGGCGGTACGGCGAATGATGCGGGCCTTCGAAATGGAGACACCGGAAGGCCTGAACAACACCCCGGATGATGCGTGGTGCGACGTTGTCGAGGCTGAACGCTCGGCCAAGCGAGCCTTGCTGGTCGGCATTGAAGAGGTTGCCAAGTGGATTCCGATGAGCGTGACCTTTCGAGACGGGAGCGAAGTCAAGATTGTCTCTCGCATCGAGCCACAGAGATTCGAGCCATCGCAGCGAGGAACCAACGGCGAAAGTCGATCATTGTCGGAGGGGACGGCGCTAGCCGCTCATATTCAACTGCTGGATGAGTCGTTTGATTTCTCGTCGTTGTTCTTGATTGACGGTTCGTTGCCCGGATCGGAAATCCAGTGGGTGTGGCGATACGCTCGCGACCGCGACCGCAGTGTGCGAATCATTCCGGGACTCGTTGCCGATCGACGCAGCAACAGCAGCGAACGCATCGAGACTCGTGAAGTCAAAGTCACGGATTTATTCGGAGTCGAAGCGCCCGGCTGTGGATGGGCGTATTGGTCGAAGCTGCTTCGAAATGAGGTCGTCGCAGTGACTGGGGCTGCTTCGACCGTTGGAACCGAATTGGCTCGATTGCTAGTCCACTTGCGTCCGCGGCGACTGCATTTGCTCGACGGATCCGAGGAAGGCTTGGCAAAACTGCAACACAAGGTGCGTCGATGGAAACGCAAAACCGACGTATCTTTGCGTCTGATGGATGAACGGAACGATTCGGCGGTCGAGCGAACGCTGACACAGATCAAGCCCACACTGATCATTCACGCCGGCTGCAACTTGGATGACGGACTGGCTTCATCAAACGTAGGGGAAACGGTCTATCGCAACTTGTTCGGCGTGAATTGGCTGGTTGAACATGCGGAATCCGTGGGCTGCCGCAAGGTGGTGATTCTTGTTGGACCGAGAATCCCGTCGGCGGCCTGCCCGCTCGGCGCGATCACTCGCATTGCGGAGCAACACATTTTGGCGCTTCCGAAGACGAAGACGAAGAAGATCATCCTTCGCGTCGGTCATCTTCTGGATTCAGAAACCGGCATCGTGCGGCTGACGGAAGAGGCGCTGAAACGTGGCGAGGGGATTCGAATCCCTCGCGGGATGTTGAAAGACAAATCATGCACGTCCGCAGCGGCAGCCGCGCGTGCGGCGGTTGCGACCGCAATTTTCGGCGAGCGAAGCGGAGTGATTTCGCTCAACGAGGCCGCCGCGTGGGATCGGATGGAGGTCATCAACACGGTGTTGGAATTCCATGCGGCGTCCGTGGATGACATCCCGGTGATCGTGGGAGAACCGATTGTTGATGCAAAACGGCTGAACGATGAGTACGAATGGTCCGCGTCCACGTGTGAATTCGACGAACACCTAGAGTGGATTTCGCTACCGAAGATCGAGCGTGAAAATCTTGACGAAGTGATCGCGAGACTGGCGGATACGTTGGACGCGACGGACCAAGACATTGCGGCAGTCCTTGAGCGATCCGCGCTGGAATTCGGATTGCCGGAAGTCGATGCCGCGACCGACACGCTGCCGTTTGAGAGTGGGCGGCGACGGATGGAAAGAAACGATTTGGGTGAGGAGTCATCCCACGATTCGGAGTCTCACCATGAGAAAGACTCTGTGAAGCGAAATTTGGGCGAGAGCACGGCTTAACTATCCGAAACGGAAGCGTTGTTCGAAGTTGCACCAGTTGTGTCCTGGGGCTGTCGCCATTTCGCGGCCGGATGCTCGCTGCGTCACCGGCTACGACTATTTGCCGAGCGGTAGAAATCTCAGGCTCGTCGCGATTTCCCGATCATGCTTTTCCAGACGCTCCAGCAAGGCGTCCTCAGACGCGAAGACCATGGACACTTGCCGACCCGACGACGCACTGCACAGGTAGTAGATCCAGTTCATGCCGCGCTCGCCGATCTTGCCCTTCGCCTGCACGCGGTACAGGAACATCGCGTCGCCCTGCGGCACGGCCTCTTGCGTGACGATCTCGCTGAATTGTCCGCCCAGCGAACTCCTGATGTCCGCGACGAACTGGCTCGGAGCGGTGCGACTGCCGGCTTGCACGGACTCGATCGGTGACAGGTTGAGCTGCCCCACCAAGCTGCCTCGATCCAGCAAGCGCATGACCGCGACTTGCTTGGTCTGATGGAAGACGTGCCAGTTGCGATCATGCACGAAACTGGTTTTCCACGGAGTAACGTAAATCAGGTTCAATTGCTCCGGTGGTGGGTCGAGTTTGATGGTGGCGAGCGTGGCGTCCGTCAAAGGACCGCTGTCGACACTGGGCTGTCGCGTTGCCGTGGTCGTTGCTTTGACTTCCATGCCGGGGCTGACAGTGCCCACGCTTCGCGTTTCCCGTTGCTCGATCTTCCAGGCGGATACGAATTGCTGTTTGAGGTTGAAATCAAAGTGTCCCGTGACCGCAACCTTTGTTTCGGCTCCGGCGATGGCACCTTCAACCGACCCGTTGACTTCGATCCGCGCGATATCTCCGGTGACGTTGGCAAGTTTGCACTTGAGGTCTGCTTGAATCACCGCATCGACGTGCATCAGCATTTGCGGGATCCACGTGTCGAGCGACCATTCTTCTCCGACATCGACCGCGTTGGCCGGAAGGAGCGTCAGCATTGCCAAACTGTCGCCCGGCATGGCTAGCAGGTCGAGATCCTCGCGGCGCATCAATTGGCGAGTGCTGTAGAGCAGCACTCCCGAACGCCGGCCTTCCGCAACGAGGAATCGGAGTGGGTCGGCCAATTGTGACGCCGTGATCCGGTCACCGACTTTTGTGCGAGCCCCCGGCGTGCCACGGAAGAAGCGAGCGGATCGAAAGGCGTGAGCATCACGTCCGGCTCCGCCGAGCCGCCGTTCGAGATAATCGAAGTTCGCGGTGGACGTCATGTCCCACGTCGAGCGACGCGGCTTGACTGGCGAATTCGTTGGCCCAACCGGCTTGACGTCGCTGCCGGGAATCTGGAATTGGCCTTCAATGTTGATCTGCGTCTTGATTGCATAGACGCGTTGATCCGGTACGGGCTCCTTGAGCGAATACTGCTCAGCGAGCGTGGACGTTGTTGTCAAAACGTACGCGACAGCAAGCAGCTTACGTGAACATTCTGAACCACGCATAACGCCTCCGTGCAGACTCGTCGGTCAATTTGAAATCCGATGTGGAGATGACGGTCGAGTCTCCCGTCAAGCCACTTTTCGAGTCAAAGCGTCAAACGACGCGGGATCGCGGCTCAG
>JAQBZS010000332.1 GCA_027622115.1 Planctomycetota bacterium
TCGCCTCGGAACGAATCTTGCGACACCGGCTCAAAAGGCTGCTCTGAAGCACGACCGCAATCACGAGGCACATCATGTCCAGCACGCTCACTTCGGTTTCATCACACGTCGAAGCTCAAGTTTCGCCATCCACGTCGGACAAGGAATACGACGTCGTCATCGTGATCCCGGCCTACAACGAGCAAGACGCCGTCGGTCCGACCGTGGACCGAGTCCGCGCGGCAATGGACACCACACACCACTCGTTCGACATTCTCGTGGTGGACGACGGCTCGACCGACGACACCACGGACGCCGCCATTCAGCACGGCGCGCGAGTCATCACGTTGCAATCCAACGGCGGCTACGGCGCGGCACTCAAAACCGGCATCCGAGCCAGTCGTTCGAAATTCGTCGCCATCATCGACGCGGACGGCACCTATCCCGAACACAACCTGCCGGCCATGATCCATCGCGCCGAAAACGTGGACATGGTCGTCGGGGCTCGCGATCAAGCCAGCAAAGCCATTCCGTTCATGCGTCGACCGGCAAAGCGATTTCTGACGTGGCTCGCCAGTTATCTCGCGGGACGCATCATCCCCGACCTGAATTCCGGCCTGCGAATCATCCGCCGCTCGGCCGTGGAACAATTTCTGCCGATCTTTCCGCAAGGGTTTTCTTTCACCACAACCAGCACGTTGGCCATGCTGTGTACCAATCACCGAGTCGTCTATGAACCGATCGAGTACCTGAAACGTGTGGGTCATTCCAAGATTCGGCCGGTGGACTTTTTCAATTTCCTGATCCTCGTGTTGCGGACGATCGTGCTGTTCAATCCGTTGAAGGTCTTCGTGCCGGCCGGTTGCTTCCTGGCTGCGGTGGGTGCGGGCAGTCTGGTGTACGACGTCTATACCTGGAACCTGTCGGACAGTACCGTGATGACGATTCTCGCAGCGATGATGATCTGGTCGATCGGATTGCTGGCCGACATGATCTCGCGGCTGCAACTGTATCCCGTGCGAGTCCGGTCGATGACTTAGGAACGAAACAATCGAGTCACAATGCCCAGTTCGCCGTCTGACTATTTGAAGCCGGAAGTGATTCGCAATGTCGCACGCCTGGACTTGCGGGCGAAGTTCATCGTCGAAGGCTTCCTCAGCGGGTTGCACAGCAGCCCCTTCCACGGTTTCAGCGTCGAGTTCAGCGAGCATCGTCGTTACTCGCAGGGCGACGATCCCAAGGACATCGATTGGTTGGTGTATGCCAAGACCGACCGGCACTACGTCAAGAAATACCAGGCGGAAACCAACATCAGCGGCTATCTGTTGATGGACCTGTCGGAAAGCATGGGCTACACGTACCGACAGGAACTGACCACTTTCGATTACAGCATCTGTCTGGCCGCAGCGATCAGCTACCTGATGATTCACCAACAGGATCCGATCGGCCTGATTACATTCGGCGACAAGATTCGGAACTGCATCCCCCCGCGCAGCAAACGCACGCAGTTGGGGAACGTATTGGCGATGTTGGCCAAAAGCCGCCCGCAAGGTCCCACCGACATCGCCGGCAATCTGCATCGCGTGGCTGCGATGATCAAACACAAAAGCTTACTGATCATCTTCAGCGATTTACTGACGGATGCGGAACCCGTCATCAAGAGCCTGCACCTGCTGCGGCACGCGGGACACGACATCATCCTGTTTCACGTCTTGGACGAAGCCGTCGTCAGTTTTCCATTCAACCGGGCGGTCGAGTTGGTGGAGCCCGAAACGAACGAATCGTTGGTCGTCGATGCGGACTCGATTCGAGCGGACTACCTGGAGACGTTGGCGGAGTTTCGGCAGCAATACCAACTTGCCTGCCGAGCGGTCGGCATCGATTACGTGCCGCTCGACACCAGCATTCCGTTCGACCGAGCCCTCGTCGAATACCTGTCTCAGCGACGCGCCCGGTTTTGAGCAAGTCCGCCGCACTCTTGAGGGAGCTTGCCGGTCAAAGTTGCGGGCTCGGGGCCATGCCTTTCATGGTCACTCCCAGGTCGAACGGGTTCTTGATCTGCTTCATTGGAATGACGGTTTTGGCTCGCACGCCATTCGTTTCCGTGCCGGCTGAAATCCCAGTGTAGCTTGATTCGGATTTGAGGTTGCGCGCCGTCGATCAGTGGGAAATACCGCCGACCACATCCGCTGACCGGCGAAACGCGTTCGAGCGTTTCCGCAAACTGACCGAGGAACAGCCGCTGCATCCGCAATCTTCTCGCGGTCGGGAGTTCGTACGACCTGCCCGGCTTCGTCTCGTCCTGAAACAAGAAATCACCGTGATCCAACAGGATATCGGTCAGGGATGACGATCAGGCGAACCGAATCGGAAGTCGCTTCATCGGCAAGAACCCAAAGCTTGTTCCGCAATTGGCATGATTGTGGAATAATCAATGCGGCGTTTACGCCCCCCGCCTCGTTCCATCCCGCCTTCACTCCCGCGAGTCTTCGCATGCGACAATCCACACCGTGGCTGTTTGCCATTACGTTGCTGTCCACTCCGCTGTTCGCCGATGACCAGGACGACGCTCGACGAGACTTCTTCGAAAAGAAGATCCGTCCTGTGTTGGTCGCGCAATGCTACGAATGCCATGCGGCGACGTCGAAGTCCGTGAAGGGCAAGCTGCGGCTGGATAATCGTGCGACCACTTTGGCGGGTGGCGAATCCGGCGAGGCCGTGGTGCCGGGGAAACCGGACGAAAGCTTGTTGCTCGCGGCGCTCAAGTTTGATGGGCTGGAAATGCCGCCCAAAGGCAAACTGTCCGACGCGATCATTGCCGACTTCGAGACGTGGATCCGCAACGGGGCCTTTGATCCGCGTGACGGCTCAGTCGGCGTGGCGAGTTCTGGGATCGACTACGAGAAAGCCGGGAAGTTCTGGGCGTTCCAAAAACCGCGGCAACCGGCGATTCCTCAACCGAAAAATACCAAGTGGGCTCGCAACGAGATCGATGCCTTTGTCCTCGCTCGGCTGGAAGCGAACGGGTTGCAACCGAGTTCGCCGGTCGCACGGCGAGCCCTGATTCGTCGCGCTTACTTTGGGCTGATTGGGGTGCCGCCGTCGATCGAGGAAGCCGAACAATTCGTCAAGGATGACTCGCCGGGAGCGTTCACCGCAGTGATCGATCGGCTGCTGGAATCGTCGCATTACGGCGAACGCTGGGGTCGGCACTGGTTGGATGTGGCGCGATACGGCGAGGACCAAGCTCACACGTTTAAGGCTCGCAACTATCCTCGCGGGTATTTCTACCGCGATTGGGTCGTGGAGTCGTTGAACCAAGACATGCCGTATGACGAGTTCCTGCGGCAGCAAATCGCGGGCGACTTGTTGGAGGGCGAGAAGCGGCACGAACAGATCGCCGCGTTGGGACTGTTCGCCTTGGGGCCGGTTTACTACGCGGAGAATGTCGAGAAGGCCAAAGCTGCCGCCGACGAATGGGACGACCGCATCGACACGCTGACTCGCGGAGTCCTCGGTTTGACGGTCTCGTGTGCTCGATGCCACGACCACAAGTATGACCCCATTAGCATGCAGGATTACTATGGGTTGGCCGGAGTCTTTGCCAGTTCCGAGTATCAGGAACGGCCCATCGTGTCCGCGGATGTCGTGCAGCAGCGAAGCCACGCCGATGATGCGGTGAAACAGCGGCAGCTTGAGATCGATCGGTTTCTCGTCACCGAAGCTCGGGCGCTGAGACCGTCGCTGCTGCCGGACGTTCCGAAATTCATGCTCGCGGCCTGGAAGGTGAGCAATCGACTCAAGACCAATAAAGACGCCAAGAAGGTGTTTGCCGAAGTCGCCAAGAGCGAGAAATTGAATCAAGACTTGCTCAAACGCTGGGTCGGCTATTTGAAGCCGAGCAAAGACGCGTCCCAGCGACCGTATCTCGCTGCTTGGTTCCAACTGGTTGCCGCACAAGACAAAAAGCGGGATCTCTCGGGCGACAAACCCGCGATCGCGGCCATGACTCAGGCAGCCGCAGCGTTTCGCACGTTTGCCGAATCCAAGGTCGCGCGGAAGGACAACTTGTTCAAACGGTTTGGTGATAACGTGGCGTTCGTGTCCGTGGCCGACAAATCGAAAGTGGAGCCGGGCGTCATTCCGCTAGGCAACTTGTTTGACGATTCCGCGAACGTGTCGCTCGATTCCGCGCTGAGCACGGATCGGTTCGGGCACGCGGCGAGTGCCGCTTCGCTGGGTGTGGACCGCGTGGTTCAAGGCTGGGGCACGACGACGAAAATCGCGCCCGACGTCGACTTCAACTTCGCGAAGCTCGGCAGCGACGGCAGCAAGTATGGGAGTGTCGTCAACGATGCTTGGCAACCCGGAGCGGCCATCCAAACGCAGGGCAAGCAGCAGTCGTCGAATCGCCGTATCGAACAGGGCATCGGCATGCACGCCAATGCGTTGATCACGTTCGATCTGGACGCAATTCGGAAAGCGGGGCTGTTGCCGCCGGATCAGCAGTTCTTCTTCAAGGTCGACCGCGCCGGTCTCAACGACGACGTGTTCGGATCGGGGTCGCCGAGCGCTCATCTCGCGGTGATCGTGTCGAAGCCGCACAAGGACAAGGCGGTTTCGGATGCCATCATCGCCGGCTTCGTGAATGGCAAATCCGTCGATGTCGAGGTCGATGACTTCACGTATTACTTCCTCGGCGAAATCCCCAAACCGCTCAAAGCCGACGGCAAGTACGCGGATTTCTCGATCCCGATTCCGGCGGACGCCAAACACATCACGCTCGTTGCCACCGGAGCCGACAAGGGTGACGGCAATTCCATCAACAGTGATCACACCGTGTTTTCCGGCGCTCGGCTGGAACTCAATCCGTTGCCGATTACCGAAGCTGTGGCTGAAACGGATCCGGTGAATCCCGCCGACAAGCAAAATGAAATGCAGGATCGTCAAGACGCCATCCTGTTGTCGCAACTATTCTATGACGATGGCTTGTTGGCACTACCCGCGAAGGAGTCCGAGTCTCGTTTGTCGGCAGCACCGAAGAAGGCACTGGCCGAACTCAAAAAGCAATTGGCGGACGAGAACGCCGCGGCGGGCAAGATTCAGATTGTGATGGCTCACGCCTTGCGGGACGCCAAGTCGACCGACCTGCCGATCTATCTCGCTGGCAACCCCGAAAAGAAAGGCGACGTCGCTCAGCGAGCCATGCCGGCCATTTTCACGGGCGGCAAGAAGGCTCCGTTCCAGTCAAAGGGAAGCGGTCGACTGGAATTGGCTCGGGCCATCACCAGTCCGGACAACTCGCTGACGGCACGAGTCATCGTCAACCGCGTGTGGGCCGGACATTTCGGTCACGGGCTGGTCCGGACTCCGAGCAACTTCGGCAATCTTGGCGAACGACCATCGCATCCCGAATTGCTGGATCACTTGGCGGTGTGGTTCGTGAAGCACGATTGGTCGCTGAAAAAGTTGCATCGGCTGATTCTGCAATCGGCCACGTACCAGCAAGCCAGCGATTTCGACAGCGTCAAATTCGAAGCGGATCCGGAGAACCGTCTGCTGTGGCGCATGAATCGACGTCGGCTGGAAATCGAGCCGTGGCGCGACGGGATGCTCGCGGTGTCCGGCGAACTGGACGAGACGCTCGGCGGACCATCGAAGAACCTGGGCGACGCGAACAACAAACGACGAACGCTTTACGGATTCGTCAGTCGCCATCGCTTGGATGAGCTACTGCGGTTGTTCGATTTCCCGGATCCGAACATCACGGCGGACCGCCGCACGACCACCACGGTGCCGCTGCAACAGTTGTTCGTGATGAACAGCGACTTCATGATCAATCGGGCTCGCGCGTTGGCCAAGCGGTTGACGGACCGGTCAGGCATGGATGATGCCGAACGAATCGAACACGCCTTCCAACTGGTCTTCGGCCGATCAGCACGCCCGGACGAGGTGAGCTTGGCCGTGCAGTTTCTCAAGGCCGAGACCGACACTCAAAACGCGGACAAGGTCAGCCGACTTGAGCAGTATGCACTGGCACTGCTGAGTTCGAATGAATTCATGTTCGTGGACTGATCCGACTTTGAAATCACCATCAAAAGTATCAAACAATAGGAAACTAAAATGTCGTTACCCATGTTCCCCGTCAGCCGTCGCGAAATGTTGTCCCGCAGTGGCGTGGGATTCGGAATACTCGGCCTTTCCAGTTTGCTGGCGGAAGAGTCTCGCTCGGCTCAAACGAGCCGTGATCCGATGATTCCCAAGTCGCCGCATTTTCCCGCGCGAGCCAAGCATGTGATCTTCCTGTTCATGAACGGCGGGCCGTCGCATGTCGACACATTCGACCCGAAACCCGAACTCAAAACACAAGAAGGCAAACCCGGCAAGGGCGGCAAATACATGCCGTCGCCCTTTACATTTAAGAAGTATGGCGAGAGCGGAATCGACGTCAGCGAGATTTTCCCGCACGTCTCGAAGCACGTCGACGACCTGTGCATTCTGCGCGGGATGCACACCACCACGCCGAACCACGAACCCGGCCTGCTGATGATGAACAGCGGCGCGCAACAGCCGATTCGCCCGTGTTTGGGGTCGTGGGTGAACTACGGGCTGGGAACCGAAAACCAGAATCTGCCCGGCTTCGTGGTGCTGTGCCCCGGCAAACCCGTGGTCGGCCCGGCCCTCTGGGGCAACAGTTTCTTGCCGGGGATCTTTCAAGGCACGCACATCAACAACTCGAAGATCGACCCCAAACAGGTCATCGGACACATCAGCAATAAGCATCTGTCCGGCACGTCACAGCGTCGAGTGCTCGATTTGTTGCAAGTGATGAACCGCCGACATCTGGAAGCTCGCGAGCAAGACCAACACCTGGAAGCGCGGATTCAATCGCTGGAGATCGCGTACCGCATGCAGTCCGAAGCCCAAGTCGCCTTTGACGTGAGTCGCGAAACGGAAAGCACTCAGCAGGCGTATGGCCCCGGACAGTTCGCGAACGGCTGCTTGATCGCACGGCGGCTAGTGGAACGCGGAGTCCGCATGGTGCAAATCTATTACGGCAGCGGTCAGCCGTGGGATGCGCACGGCAACATCATGGACCACAAGCGAGACGCGGGCAAAAGCGACCAAGCCATCGCCGCATTGATCAATGATCTGAAGCATCGCGGGTTACTGGACGAGACACTGATTATTTGGGGCGGCGAGTTCGGTCGCACGCCGACGGCACAGGGAGCAAAGGGCCGCAATCATCACAACACGGGTTTCACGACGTGGCTGGCCGGTGGCGGAGTGAAGGGCGGCCACATCCACGGAGCCACGGACGAACTGGGCGTGAACGCGGTCGAAAACCGCATGGACGTGCATGATCTCCACGCCACCATCCTGCACTTGATGGGTCTGGATCACACCAACCTCACGTATCGCTACAGCGGCCGGGATTTCCGGCTGACCGACGTGCATGGCAACGTCGCTCACGACATCATCGCTTGAACGCGTGCAACGTCCGTAGCCACGCTCGCCAGAGCGTGGGACCGGCTCTGCATTCAAAAGCCCACGCTCTGGCGAGCGT
>JAQBZS010000333.1 GCA_027622115.1 Planctomycetota bacterium
TCCGCGAAACGGCTTGATCTTCTTGACGGGGGTGGTCGGAGTCCCTTTGCAGTATTGCTGCTCCCATTCGTGACCGTCTCGGTACACGGTGGCGATCAATTGAGAAGACAGTGCATTAACCACCGATGACCCCACGCCGTGCAAGCCGCCACTGCGAGCGTAGTTCTTGTTCGAAAATTTTCCGCCCGCGTGCAGCGTGGTCAGGATTACTTCGAGCGTCGATTTCTTGATCTTGGGATGCTTGGCGACGGGAATGCCGCGGCCGTTGTCCTGCACGGTCATCGACCCGCCGTCCTTGTGCAGCGTGACCAGGATCCGATCGCAGGCCCCGGCGAGATATTCATCGACGGAATTATCGACGATTTCCCACAGCAGATGGTGCAATCCACGAATATCGACGCCGCCGATGTACATGGACGGTCGACGACGTACGGCTTCCAAGCCTTCCAGCACCTCGATATCGCGTTCGGTGTACGTGTTTTGGCTTGGTTCTTTGACAGCAGATCCCATGTTCTTCCTAAACCTCGTTTGAGCCAGCTCCGCCAGCCGGAGGGATGGTCCCGATCATTCAACGCAGGATCGGCGACGCTGTACCGAGATAGCAAATCACCGCCGTTCGGAACAAGCCCCGCTGCCACTCGCCGAGCCACCTTGGGGCTCAATGCCACCGCTGCTTTGCGTTTGGTTTGGCGTCCTCGCGAGCGGCGGATTCGGCCAGCCGCGCTTCCAAGTCGTCGAAGGTCTTCACCGAACCCAGGTCGATGGCGTTCGGTGATTCTTTCGATGAGTTTGCGGCCAAGGTCGAATGTGCTCCCGATGGAAACGCTATGGCACGATTCGAGTGTCGGCCATTTGATTGACCCAGTACGTGGCGGTCGCATTCTTCGGTTCCAATCGCAAGGACAAGCGAAAGTCCCGTTCCGCTTCGCTGTATCGCGACAGGGCGATGTACGTCAAACCGCGTTCGAGGCGGAATTTTACGTCCGCCGGGTGCAGGGCGAGCATGTAGTCATTCACCATCTCCGCCTTTTCCGCATGCCCCTGCATCCTCAACACGAATGCCAGCCGCAGATTCGCATAGTAGTTTGTCGGGTTCTTGCGAATAATCTGCATCGTCAGCGATTGCACGTCGGCATACTTCTTCTGCTCGATCAGCGGCAGCGTCAGGCCGATTTTCGGCTGAATCGAATCCGGCGCCTGCGAAATGGCTTGCCGATAGAAGGATTCGGAAGCGGCGAAATCCTTCTTCAAGTAATTGAGCCACCCCAACCGCACGTGGTAGGTCACGTCGGCTTGCCGAGTTTGCAGCACGGCGGCGATCGCTTCGTCGAACTTTCCTGTTGCTTCCAGGTCGAAGGATCGCGCGTACGCCACGAGTTCTTGGTCTTCCGAAACAGTCTGGCCGCATGCCGTCGTGACGTGAAAGAGGACGATGCTGGTGGTGATGACGAGCGCACGCATCAAGAGACCTCACGGTTGGAGCAGGACGCACTGGAGCCATCAAATATAGTGGGACCGGTGTGTCGATTGGACGCATCCCAAGTTGCTTCGCGAGTTTTCCGGCGAAGAGCGTCGGCCGATCCGTACCATCGACCACGTCGCGCCAAAGTCACGCGTGCGGTTGACGCACTCGATTCCATTCGAGGGTTGTCGCGATTGTACCGGCAATTCGAGCGACCGTTTTGAACTGTCAACGTGTGAACTGCCGACCGGCCGAATTCAGGTGCTATGGTTGCGATGTTGCGTTTTCTCAACGTCGCACCGGATCAAAAACATGACAACGCAGAAGCTTCAGGGAATCTTCACTCCCAACCTCGTTCCGCAAGACAATTGCGGCAACATCAACGAGTCCGAACTGCGAAAATACGTGGACTGGCTGATTGAACGCGGTGTTCACGGCCTGTACCCCAACGGCTCGACGGGCGAATTCACTCGATTCACCCCCGAAGAACGACGTCGCATCGTGGCGATCATCGCCGATCAAACGCGTGGCCGCGTGCCGATTCTGGCCGGTGCCGCGGAAGCCAATGTGAAGGAAACGCTCAGTGCGTGCGAGTACTACGCCGACATCGGCGTGCGGGCCGTCGCGATCGTGGCACCGTTCTATTACAAGCTCGGCCCGTCATCGGTGTACGCGTATTTCAAGGAAATCGGCGACAACACGCCCATCGACGTGACGCTGTACAACATTCCGATGTTCGCGTCGCCGATCGATGTTCCGACCGTTCAGCGATTGTCCGAAGAGTGCGAGCGGATCGTGGCGATCAAGGATTCATCCGGCGAAATCCCGCACATGATTCGGATGATCGACGCCGTGCGGCCCAACCGGCCGGACTTTGCGTTCTTGACCGGCTGGGACGCGGCGCTGATGCCGATGATGTTGATCGGCTGCGACGGCGGAACCAACGCGAGTTCCGGAGTCGTGCCCGAAATCACTCGCAAGCTCTACGATCTCACGCTCGCACACCGCATCGAAGAAGCGCGCCAAGTGCAATACGACTTGGTCAAGCTGTTCGACACCATGATCTATTCGGCGGAATTCCCGGAAGGTTTTCGAGCGGCCGTGGAACTTCGCGGCCTGCGAATGGGCCGCGGCCGACAACCAATGTCCACCGAACAACGCACGGACCTGGAAACGCTCAGCCGCACGTTGCAATGCATGTTGTCCGCACACGGTTTCACAGATGAACCGGTCGGCGGTTGCTCGGCAACCACGAGCAACGTCGATCCCGTTGAAGTCGGAACAATCGTGCAAAACGTGGTCGCCGAACTCACTCGCCGTGGCCTGATGTAGGCCAAAGACCGGCAACGATTATTTGCTGGATGTCAGGGCGAAGTTGGCGGTATCCGTTCCTCCGGCTGGAACGACGACTTTAAGGATCGAATTCTCCTCACCGTACTCTGCAGGAATCAGTCCACCGGATTTGTCTTCCTTGGCCGCATCAACGTCGTCCAGGTTCGCCGCGCCGAGCTGTCCCGCGTCCATGCCCGATTCCTCGTCGCCGGAGAATTCGTCGTCCTTCTTGGTCGTGGGGGCTTCAATAAAGACCTTGTTTTTGCCGACTGCTGCACCGGTTGCCAACGCATACTTGCCATCCGAGTCGGTTTTGGCACTGCCGACGAATTCCTGAGTCTCACTGGTGAAATGAAAATTGACAATCACGTTGGGCAGCGGTTTTCCGTCAAGAGTCACTCGACCGGACACGGGGGCCGTTTCGAGTGCGGCGTCGTCACCGCAACCGACCAATGTGGCCATCAAAACTCCTAGACAAGCAGTCCTCACGATATTTCTCCCAGTCAATTTGGATTGATGATGTGCTCAAGAAAAACACGCAGGCCGGAAACCATCCAGCCTGCGTGATGATGTGGGGACGGAAACGCCTAGTATTCGCTGACGACCACGCCGTCATGGATGTAGGCCAGCGACAGCAAGGTGCCGTAATTGATGTTTTCGTTGATAAATCGAGTCGATCCATCACAGTTCACGAACTGAGCGCCGCCCGTGTGGCCGCTATTGAAGACCCAGGCATAAGTCTTCTTGTCCGCTCGGCCGCCCCATGCGGAATTGATCGACCAATCCCGAGCGTGACTTGCGGCATACGAAATCCGCCCGCCGCTGATGCGGTTGTTCGACACGACACGACCGTGACAGCATGTATGCGTCCCCACCAGGCCCCACGGACCATAATTGCTGGACGTCTTGAATTGACCGCCCCAGGCCTCGCCGATGGCGATCGAGTTGCTGGTGCCGTCCGTAATGTCACGTATTCTTGCGGCGCCGTTGTTTCCAAACGCCCCTTGGCTAAGCTGAGTGTTGTAGGCTCCGTAGTTGGCGTTGTAGTCGGTGTATACTCCGGTGGAAAACAGATAGCTGGTCCGACTGGCGTTTCTACGCGAATAAAAGCTACTGCCGCCGGCTCCCGATGATGACTTCGAGCCTGAACCTGGATGCGATGGGCAAAGAAATACGGACGGGGTCGAGTCCCACAGCGGCCGATTGCCCGAATCGTTGGGAGTCGGTCCACCCGCTCGCGGATTTGAACCGCTCGACCCGTAATTGAAATTCCAACGCCTGAAGCGGGCGCCCTCTTCAATTTGCGGCAGTAGCATGGTCCAACCGGTTGTGTTGCGGGTCGGGCCGTTGCGTCCGGCACCACCGCTGTAACGACCGGAGTTCAGCAACGCCGGAGGAAACATGGAATGCGTGTCGTGGTAGTTGTGCAATGCGACGCCCCATTGTTTGAGGTTGCTCTTGCACGATGATCGCCGAGCCGCCTCGCGTGCCTGTTGCACCGCCGGCAGCAACAAAGCCACCAGAATGGCAATAATCGCAATGACGACCAGCAGTTCGATCAGCGTGAACCCGCGACGCGTGAACCCGCGACGATGTCTTAACTCTCTCATTCGGCCTCTCCTGAAAAAAAAAGAAATAGAAAAATCGACCAGTCTGTACCGTAGTCGCTACGACTCCGGATTTCCGCAGGAATTTCAGTTTTTTTCGAATCCCCGAGCAAGTCGAACGAGTCCTTGCCGCAACGAGTCGCTGGACGGTTGGTGAAATTGGTACATTCCAGCCAGCCATTTTCCCGATTCGAAATTCAATCCTGCTTATCCGGAGAGACCTCGATGCCGCAGATGATTCGCTTCGCACTTAGCACCGGTTTGATCGTCCCGCTCGTGCTGGCAAGTGTCGGCGTCCAAGCCGAAGACTGGTCGCGTTGGCGAGGCCCGACCGGCACCGGTCATACCAAGGACACCAACCTACCGGTGACCTGGAGCGACGATTCGATCGCATGGAAAGTCGACTTGGACGGCAGCGGGCAATCGTCTCCGGTGGTGTGGGAGAATCGCATCTTCTTGACGTCGGCAGTCAAAAACGGCCAACAAGTCGATCGATTGGTGATGTGTTTCGACAAGTCCGATGGAAAGATGCTGTGGAAGCACACGGCCGTCAGCGGCGCCGCTGAACAGGTTCACAAAATGAACTCGTTCGCGACCGCAAGCTGTGCCACCGACGGCCAATATGTGGTGACGTTCTTCGGCGATGGCGGTATCCAATGCTTCACGGTCGATGGCAAGAAACTGTGGTCGCACGACTTGGGGACGTTTCCCAATGTGTGGGGAACCGCGGCTTCTCCCATAATTTTCGGGGACGTGGCCATTCAAAACTGTGATGCTTCGGGCGAATCGTACTTGATCGGTTTCGACACCAAGACCGGCAAGACGGCGTGGAAAACCAAACGTCGCAATACACCGCGAGGCGGTTGGAGCACGCCGATCATCGCCAAGACCAACACTCGCCTGGAGTTGGTGTTGAATGGCGAACTCGGAGTCCAGGCCTACAACCCGGAGAACGGAGAAGACTACTGGTATTGCAAGAGCTTCAACGGCCGAGGCACGCCGACAGCCGTGTTTGCACACAACTTGGTCTACGTCGTCAATGGGAAAGCGGGCGACGTGTACTCCGTGAAGCCGGGCGGAGCGGGGGACGTCACGAGCAGCCAAATGGCCTGGCATACGCCTCGCCGTGGCGGCCGCGACTTACCGTCACCGATCGTGGTGGGACGCTCATTATTCGTGGTCAACACGAGCGGCGTGGCCACCATTTATGATGCACTGAGCGGCGCGGAAACTCGGAAGGAACGCCTGGCCGGACAATTCAGTGCGAGCCCGATCGCTGCCGGCGAGTTGATCTACGTCCAAAACGAAGCGGGACAGACCTACGTCTTGAAGGTGGAGCCGGAGATTGAACTCATCGCCACCAACACGATTGCCGTCAAAGACGACGAAGTGTTTCGAGCATCACTCGCGCCGTCCGACGGCAAATTGCTGATGCGCAGCAACAAGGTGCTGTACTGCATTCGTGCCGCGAACTAGCGTCCGGTTGGATGGGTATTTGTCGCGAGTTACCTCACGGTGACGGGTCGCCTTCGACGATCGTCAGTTGTCGGTCGACGTCAAGCTTGCCGAGTTTCTGGATCAGGCCGGACGGCCAGCGAATTTCGACGTGTTCAACCGACGCTGACGATCCCAGTCCAAAGAACAATCGCGGATCATTCGTCGATGCGTAGCTGGCGCCCGCCTGAACTTGACGCAAGCGAGTCACTCCATCGGCGGTCACAAAAACCGTGGCCCCAACCGCATCGCGATTGCTTTTCGTCCCGATCAGTCGCAACGCCAACCAATGATGCTCGCGGCCTGCTTCGTTGATCAGCACAACTAGCGGTTCATTGATGTTGGAAACGACGAGGTCGACATCGCCGTCGTCATCGAGATCGCCGGCCGCAACGCCGCGCCCGTTGCGCGCCACCTCAAGATCGGGGTTGAGATGCGCCACGGAATGCAGGCGTCGCCCGCGTTCGTTTTCCAGCAACAGTGGCTTCTGTTTGATCGGCGAATAGAGCGGGTGGCGATTGGTGTGTCCGTTCGCCGAAAAGATGTCTTCAAACCCGTCATTGTCCGCGTCCAGAAACACGGTTCCCCAGCCCACGTAGAGATTGCCGATGGCGTTCACTCCCATCTCGCGACTGGCATGGGCGAAGAGGCAGTCGCCCTGATTCTTGTACAGCGCAAAGTTGTCGCGTTCGAAGTTGGTGACCCAAATCTCGGGCAATCCATCCAAGTCCAAGTCGCCGGTTGCGATGCCCATGCTGCCGTCGGCGACTCCGGACTCGTTGAAGCCGGCTCCGCTCAGCAATGACGTGAACACCCCTTTTCCTTCATTGCGGTACAGGAAATTCTCCACGGCGTCATTCGCCACATAAATATCGACGTCTCCGTCCAGATCCAAATCGGTCGCGACTACCGCGAGCCCCTTTCCATGATCGTCCTTGTCTCTTCGGATTCCGCTTTCCACGGAGTTGTCTTGAAACGGTCCGCCGCCCGTACTTTGGAACAACGTATCCGGCAGGCCGACAAAGTGGCGTGGCGGACACACATCTCGCTGACCCGGCTGAACACTTTCGCAGCGAGGATTCTTGCCGTTGGCAAACGACCAATCCAAATAGTGCGCGACGTAGACATCCAAGTTGCCGTCGCCGTTGAAATCGCCCCACGCCGCGCTCGCACTCCAAAGAGCGTCCGAGAAACCCATCGCCTCGCTGATTTCCTCGAAAGTCCCATCCCCCAGATTGTGATGCAGCATGACTCCTCCATAGCCGGTGACGAGTACATCCGAAAATCCGTCGTTGTCGAAGTCCGCCACCGCGGCTCCGTGGCTGAATCGCGTGTCGCCGCCGGACAGATGGGCTGCTTGGTCGACACGTTTGAATCTCAGCGAGGCCTGTTGCTGAAACAATCCGGCCGGCAAACCAACAATCGTGTCGTGCTCGCGGAATTCACCGCCGCCGGTCGCCAACACATCCATGTGTCCGTCATTGTCGAAATCGAAGATCGCCACGCCGCCGCCGGGGGTCTCCAAA
The DNA here is from genome assembly GCA_027622115.1 of Planctomycetota bacterium. Taxonomy (GTDB): domain Bacteria; phylum Planctomycetota; class Planctomycetia; order Planctomycetales; family Planctomycetaceae; genus JAQBZS01. The sequence continues at coordinate 7,422 of JAQBZS010000333.1, forward strand.
ATCGAATATTGATCGGCTTGGTCGCCGTTGTAATAGGTGAAGTCAATTCCGCAGGCCGCCGCACATTCTCGGAATTGTGGGAGCCGCGACTGAAATGGCTTCACCGAGTTGACCCCGGACGT
>JAQBZS010000334.1 GCA_027622115.1 Planctomycetota bacterium
GTGCCGTACCCGCATCAGTTGCCTAGTCTGTTCCAGCAGCGGCGACTTCCGCGGCCGCGAGTCACCCGACCCCAGCCACCCCCTCAGCACGACGTTGTTACCGCAGTCGCACCTCCGCTGGAGGCCGAAGTTGCTGGCTACACATTCTTCGTAGGACACTGTCATTCCCTATCTTAAACCGGTTTATCTCGGCACACTTGGACAGCGCCACTTTGGCGTGAACGTCGCTCGTTTAACCGCACGCCGTAGGCACGCGCGTTTGTGGACATCTCGCGGTCGAAAACTACCAAGAACTGATGTGACGCGTTTTCACTCCTCAAACGCACGTGTCTACTACGGCGTGCGGTTAAGTTAAACGAGCTGCCGTCCCAAACAAAACACGTAGGCATCAATACTCCAAACGTGACAAATTCGAACTAGAAATGACTTCAATGCTCGGGAGACCGCCGGCGATTCGACAACTCGGGTTGGCCACTACGACCGTTTTGGTCGCAGTGGTCGCTGTGTTTCAAGTCACTCGATCCACCGGGGCTGCGTGGTGTGTTGGTCTGCTCGGCGCGGTGCTTTCGATACTGTTTGCGTCGATTGCCGTGCGCACGATGCGGCAATTCGGTCGATTCACCGCGGCCGTGGAGCAGCGCAGTATTCAGGGCTTCGAACCGGGATCGACTCCTGAAAACTTGGGACCATTCGACGAATCCTTTCGGCGGATCGCGGCATCGATTGAGCTGCGGATCCACGAACTCAAAGCGCAGCGCGGAAGCTTGCATGAACGCAGCCGCCTGCTGGAGACCGTGCTGTCCACGATTGTTGAAGGTGTGGTTGCCATTGATGATTCGGAACGCGTGCTCTTCGCGAACGAGTCCGCGAAGCCGCTGCTGGATTCGGAGAAACGCGACATCATGGGGCGTTCGATGCTGGAAGTGACACGGAGCGCGTCCGTGCATTCACTCGTGCGAGAGACGCTTGCGGGCGAAACGCAATCACACGGTGATCTGCAATCGCCGGTTGAACTGGAGATCGGACGCGGCGGGATTCTCGTCCAAGTCATCGCGCGACGCCTGCCCGGCGAACCGTGTCCGGGCGTGGTGCTGATCTTTCACGACATTTCCGAACTGCGACGTCTGGAAAAGATGCGGAGCGAGTTTGTGTCCAACGTGTCACATGAACTCAAAACGCCGCTGACGTCCATCAGTGCCTATGCCGACACGTTGCTTGAGGGCGCGATTGACGACACCGCCCACAATCGTCGGTTTGTCGAACGCATCAATGAACAGGCCGACCGCTTGTATGAATTGATTCTCGATCTGCTGCGGCTTTCGAGTCTCGAATCACAACCCACTGCCATCGAAGCCAGGCCGATTGCCGTGGAAAGTTGCGTGGCCCGCTGCTTGCAAGATCATGCCGCGTTGGCGGACGCCAAATCGCTGGAGTTGGTCGCGCAGCTTTCGCCGGCCGATGTTCAAGTCCTGGCCACCGAGGAAGGACTCCGAGCGATTCTGGATAACCTAGTGACCAACGCCATCAAGTTCACGTCGCGCGGCAACGTCAAAGTGAGCTGGGACATCGTGAAAGGTCAGGTTTGCATCGCGGTCAAGGACACCGGGTTCGGCATCGCGCGGGAGAATCAGTCGCGCGTTTTTGAACGTTTCTTTCGCAGCGACACGGCTCGAACGCGGGATGCAGGCGGCACGGGCTTGGGGCTGTCCATCGTGAAACACACCGCACAAGCGTTCGGCGGGCGAGTTGAACTGGCCAGTGAGTTGGGTGTTGGCAGCGAATTCCGGGTGTTTCTGCCTCGCGGGAATTCATAACCGATCCTTAACACGATCTTAACACCGCAACCGTATCGTCCCGCAGACGAAGACTGGATGCCGTTCACGTCGGCTCGTTGAACCGTCAGCCGCAGGCGGACTGTTGATGCCGAAACGCGTACGCCTGCGGCTGACGGTTAAACGACTGAGCTTTCATGATTCAAATTGAGGAACGAACCTGATGTTGCAAGGACGAATGTGGAGCGCCGGACTGGTGCTTGGATTGCTGGGACTCTCCGGATGCGGTGAGCTGCAAGATGCTTCCAACGCCGATCAGACGGGCGGCAAGAAACAAATCGTTATTGATGGCTCCAGCACCGTCTTGCCGATTTCGCAGGCGGTTGCAGAAGAATTTGAAAAGCTTCACCCGGAAGTGAGAGTGGTGGTCGGTCGATCGGGTACCGGCGGCGGATTCAAGAAATTCGTGCTCGGAGAAATCGACATCAACAACGCATCTCGGCCGATCGAGAACACCGAAATTGCGAAGTGCCGCGAGAACAAAATCGAATACGTGGAACTCACGGTGGCGATCGACGGGTTGTCGGTGGTTGTCAACACGCAGAATGACTGGTGTCCTGGTTTGACGGTCGCCCAGTTGAAGGCCATCTGGGAACCCAACAGCAAGATCAACAAGTGGAGTGATTTAGACGCCGCTTGGCCAAACAAGACCATCAAGCTGTACGGACCGGACACGGATTCGGGCACGTTCGACTATTTCACGGAAGTCATCTGCGGCGAGTCCGGAGCCAGCCGCAGCGACTACACACCCAGTGCCGACGACAACCTGTTGGTTCGCGGCGTTTCGGGGGACAAGTATTCGCTGGGGTATTTCGGTTACGCTTACTACGCCGAAAACAAGAACGAACTCAGGGCGCTGCCGATCGCCGTTGATGCCGGAAGCGAGTTCATCGCACCGACTGATCAAAACATTGAATCCGGCAAATACGTCCCGCTGTCTCGTCCGCTGTTCATCTATGCCAACCGTGCCGAATGTGCTCGCAAGGACGTCGCGGAGTTCTTGAACTTCTACATGTCGGACGAGGGACAGAAACTTGTTGGTGAAGTTGGATATGTGCGTTTGAGCGAGGAGTTGATCAAGGAACCGCGTGAACGATTGGCGGCGGCGTTGGTCTCGGAGGCAGCGAAATAAACGGCCGGTGGGAACCGGTGAATTAGCCGTTTGGGCGCTAGCCCCGGTTTCACACGTTTGATCGAAACCGTGGCTAGAAGCTATCTGAAAAAGGGGTCTGACCCTCTCCGGCCTCAGTTTTTGCCCGGGTTTAATGAGGCCTCCAAAGAGTCAGACCCCTTTTTCAGATAGCTTCTAGCGCCAAAACGGCTAATGAATAGAACCGCTCTGCGTAAGGCATTCGAATGACTTCGGCCAATACTCCACTCAGGACTCCTGCACAGTCGGCGGAATTGCTGCGTGGTCACGTCACGGTTGCGGCACTTAAAGAGCGACTGATTCGCGGCGTGTTGTTTCTATGTGCCTTGGTGTCGGTCATCACCACGTTGGCGATCATCTTTGTGCTGGTGACCGAGTCCATTGTCGGCGTCGGCTCGAACACCGCGTTCTTCCAAGACGTTTCCGTCTGGGAATTCTTGACCGAGACACGATGGACGCCGCAATACGCAGAGCAACACTTCGGCATCTTGCCGCTGCTGTGTGGAACGCTGCTTGTCGCCGGAATCGCTGCCTTGCTGGGGCTTCCGGTCGGGTTGGCGAGTGCCGTTTATCTCAGCGAATACGCGTCGCCGAGGACTCGCAAGAACGTCAAGCCGATCCTGGAAATCCTGGCCGGCATCCCAACCATCGTGTATGGCTACTTCGCGTTGGTCTTCGTGACACCCTACTTAATCCGACCCGTGTTCCAGGATCTGCTCGGTTTCAACGTTTCGATTTACAACGCCCTCAGCGCGGGGATTGTGGTGGGCATCATGATCATTCCCATGGTGTCGTCGATGAGCGAAGACGCCCTGCGATCGGTGCCTCGCGGATTGCGAGAGGCCGGTTATGCTTTGGGTTCGACGAAGTTTGATGTCTCCGCACGCGTTATTCTTCCGGCGGCAATCTCGGGAATACTCGCCTCATTCTTGTTGGCAATTTCGCGAGCGATTGGCGAGACGATGGCCGTCACGATCGCGGCCGGGCAATCACCCACGCTGACGCTCAATCCATTTGAAAGCGTGCAGACGATGACGTCGTTTATCGTCAACGTCAGCCAAGGCGACACGCCAGTGGGAACGCCGAGCTACAAAAGCCTCTACGCCATCGCGCTGACGCTATTCTGCATGACGTTGGCGATGAACTTGTTATCTCACTTCATCATGCGACGGTTCCGCGAGGTCTACGAATGAGCGAACAATCGCAGCCGGTGCCGCATCAGAGCGACGAGCAGTCCACGGTGAATGGCCTGCAACGCACGAATGCATCGCGATCCAAGCAGCGCATCGGCGTGGCGTTTGAATTCGCCTGCCGCATGTCGACGTGGTTTTCGGTTGCGGTGTTGGTGGTGCTGCTTGCGGGATTGATTTGGAAGAGTTGGGGCTGGTTGGACGCTGATTTCCTAACCAACTTCGATTCACGACATCCGGGAGAGGCGGGCATTTGGGCTGGGATCTGGGGCAGCGTGTGGTTGATGTTCTTCACCATGCTGTTTTCGGTCCCGATCGGAATTGGGGCCGCGATCTATCTCGAAGAATACGCTCCGCCAACTCGGCTGACCCGCTTCATTCAGATCAACCTTTCGAACCTCGCGGGCGTGCCGTCGATCGTGTACGGCATCCTGGGACTGACAACCTTCGTGCGGATGTTCGGAGCGTTCGGAGCGAATCAGAAAGTCCTCGCGATCTCGCTGGGTTTTGGCAATCTGCGGATCCCGTTGCCCTTGGACCGCACCGTGCTTTCGGCGGCGTTGACGCTGTCGCTCTTGATCATGCCGGTGGTGATCGTGGCGGCTCAGGAAGCCCTGCGAGCCGTTCCAGGATCGATTCGTCACGGATCATTCGCACTCGGTGCCACCAAGTGGCAAACGATTCGACATCAAGTTCTGCCCGCGTCATTGCCGGGGATTCTGACGGGAGTCATCTTGGCGGTCTCGCGAGCCATCGGTGAAACGGCGCCGTTATTGATGGTGGGGGCGTTCATGTTCGTGACGTCCACACCCGGCGGGATTCAAAACCCGGTCGACCTGCTGACCAATCCGCAAGGAGTGCTCGACGCTCCGTTCGAGCCGTTCACGGCAATTCCGATTCAGATTCTCAACTGGGTGCAACATCACAAGCACGAATTCGAGCACGTGGCCGCTGCGGGGATCATCGTGTTACTGGTCGTCCTGCTGGTTATGAATGCGAGTGCCGTGCTGTTGCGCAATCGATATCAGTCCAAAGTCAGGTGGTAATTCGATGTCAATGTCCTTCGCCGAGATTGTCGAACAACGGCAAGGCGGTTCGGTCGCTGTCTCCGCTGGCGTGATTCCGGCAATCAAGCTTTCGACCAAGAATCTGTCGTTCTTCTACGGCGAAACGCAGGCACTGTTCGAGGTCACGATCGACATTCCGGCTCGCAACGTTACGGCTCTGATCGGCCCGTCGGGCTGTGGCAAGAGCACGTTTCTACGCACGCTCAATCGCATGAACGACATCATCGAAGGAACTCGCCATACCGGCACGGTCTGGTTGGAAGGCGCGGACATCCACGACAAGCGAGTTGATGTCGTGGCTCTGCGAAAACGAGTGGGCATGGTGTTTCAAAAGTCCACGCCGTTTCCGAAATCCATTTTCGACAACATCGCTTATGGACCTCGGATCGCGGGTGAAAAGCGCAAGAAAGTGCTCGCGGAAATCGTCGAATCCTGTTTGAAGCGGGCCGCGCTATGGGACGAAGTTTCCAACCGTCTCAAGGAATCCGCGCTGTCCTTGTCGGGTGGGCAACAACAGCGGCTGTGCATCGCTCGGTCGCTGGCCACGGATCCGGAAGTGCTGCTGATGGACGAACCCGCGTCGGCACTCGACCCGGCATCAACGGCGCGGATCGAGGATCTGATCTTCGAACTGAAAGAGAACTACACCATCGTGATTGTCACTCACAACATGCAACAAGCGGCACGAGTCAGCGATTCGACGGGGTTCTTTTTCCAGGGACAACTGATCGAAATGGGATCCACGCTGAATGTTTTCAGGCGTCCCAAGGAGCAAGCGACCGAAGACTACATCACGGGTCGATTCGGTTAGCGGACTGTCATTCATGATTCTTTATTTTCGATTTCTCCTGCTGGCTGGACCGTTTTTGATGTCCTAGACCCCCGCCAGACAAGCAGGCGGTGGGGCAGGATTTTTCGATTTCAATCTCCAATCGTCGATCGCCAATCCCATGAGCATGCACCTGTTTCGCGACTTGGAACAAATCCACCACGACATTCTTTCGATGTGCGCGCAGGTCGAAGAGATCATCCACCAAGCCGTGGACGAGTTATGGCATCCGAATCTGGACACCGCCGCTGCACTGGCCCGCAAAGACGACGAAATCGATGCGTGGGACGTCCGCATTGAAGAGAACTGCTTGAAAACACTCGCTCTGCATCAGCCGGTCGCCAGCGACCTCCGCCGCATCGCGACCGTCCTCAAGCTCACCGGTGAACTGGAACGCATCGCGGATTTGGGCGTAAACATCGCCGAACGAGGTGCGGCACTGGCTGACGGTCCGCAGATCGTCGTGCCGGACAAGCTAAAGAAGATGGCGAAGTTGGCCGTCGACATGGTGCATCGCAGCATCGACGCATACGTGGAAACCGATTGCCAAGTGGCCCGCGACGTCTGCGCCGCCGACGATGAAGTCGATGACTTGAATCGAGAAATCATCGACGGGCTGCAGGCGGTCATGAAAGAGTCTCCGGACTTCGTGGCCCCGGCATTGCATTTGTTCTCGGCGTCCCGGCACATCGAACGCGTTGCCGATCATGCAACCAACATTGCGGAAGACGTGGTTTACCTGATTGAAGGTGACATCATCCGTCACCAACACACGACAAAGTCAACGGACAAATGACGAAACCAACAGTTCTGATCGTCGAAGACGAACCAGCGCTCGTGGAAGTGCTGAGCTACAACCTGATCAATGAAGGGTTCGAGGTCTTCACGTCCACGGACGGCCAAGACGGTCTGCGTCGTGCTCGCGATTTGGTCCCGGACTTGGTCATCCTGGACTTGATGCTGCCCGTCATGGACGGCCTGCAAGTGTGCCGGCAGATACGAGCCGATGCGAAGACGGCGGCAATCCGCGTGTTGATTTTGACCGCTCGCGGCGAAGAAGTGGACGAGATTGTCGGCTTCAACATGGGCGCGGACGATTACGTCACCAAACCGTTCAAGATCAAGCCGCTGATTCATCGGATCAAGGCGTTGCTGCGTCGCCGATCCGATGCGGAGTCCAGCCACGACACGATTTCGACTCACGGCATAGTGATGAATCGCAGCAAGCATGTGGCCACCTGCGACGACCGAGAGATGGTGCTCACGCTAACGGAATTCCGCCTGCTTTGGACGCTAACTCGTAATCCAGGCTGGGCGTATTCGCGGCTGGATCTGATGGACCTCAGCTTGGGCGAAGACGCAAATTCGATGGAGCGGACAATTGACGTGCATGTCCGAGCCCTGCGTCAAAAACTCGGCGACAAAGCGGACTTGATCGAAACCGTCCGCGGCGTCGGATATCGCTTTCGCACGA
>JAQBZS010000335.1 GCA_027622115.1 Planctomycetota bacterium
CAAATCTGAAACACGTAAGCCTGACCCCGCCTACCCCGCCTTTGCGGCGGACACCGTGTGCGCGGACGGATGCTTCATCGTCGCGGGGGCCACCAGCGGGAACTTCAGCACGAAGGTCGTCCCACGACCGACGGCGCTTTCCACTCGGATACGGCCCTGATGCGATTCGATGATGTTGCGACACAGCGCCAGACCGATGCCGGTTCCACCTTGCCCGTTCTTGTCCGCCGTCTTGGTCGTGAAGTACGGGTCGAAAATCTTTCGCAGTTGATCCGCAGGAATACCCGGCCCGGTGTCCCTCACCGCAATTTCGCCGACACCTTCTTCTTGGTTGGTGCGCACCGACACGCACAATTGGCCGCCGCCGTCCATCGCCTGTCTAGCGTTCACGATCAGATTCATCAGCACCTGTTGAATCTGACACGTGTTGACGCTCGCCGATGGCTGGTCGAAATAGTCGGTTTGCAGGCGAACGCGGTGCATCTGCAAGTCCTTCTGCACCAGCACCAGCACGTCTTCCACCAAGCCCACCAATTCCGTGGGCTCCTTGCGATCCCCCTGGTTGCGCGCAAACGCCAACATGCCGGTGGTGATCTTGGCGGCACGTTGGCCGGCTCCGAGGATCTTGTCGAACGCTCGTTCACGCGTGGCGGCGTCTTTGTGACGCAAGCCCATCTTCGCGTAATTGATCACCGTAGTGAGGATGTTGTTGAACTCGTGCGTGATCGACGACGCCAACGCACCCACGGAACTCAACTTCTGAGCCTGCATCAGTTGTTGTTGCAGTTCGTGGATCGTCCGTTGAAGGTCGTCGATTGCTGGGGCTTCGGTCACGTCCTGAGTCATGGAGTGCAATCCTTGCAAGTTTCGTGAGGACCGGGCGAGGTATCGGGCTTCAGAATTCACGCTCCGTGAAGTTCCTTCGCGGCTGGAACTGCCGCCGTGAGACGCCACAACGCCGCAGAGGCCGCGCAAGCGCGAGACCCCACAATTCGTATCGGTGTGGCCGAGGCGGTTCCTGCACTTGTCCCGGTGCAAGCGACGCCTCTGCGGTGAATTGCCGCGAAACCGCTCGACTTGGACCGAACACGCGACGAGTGACGGACGGGGCACGCAGCGAAGCCTCGCTGACTTTGACGGCTGGCCGTAATTCAGTCGTTTCGGCGACAACAGCCGGTTGAAAATAGGGCGTGTTCCACAACATGAAACAGACTCCCGACCCCGCGTGACACGATCACGCTATCCGGGTTGGCCTCGCACTTTGACATCGAAGAACGGCAGCAGTGCGATCGACAGCAGCGATACGCCGCAGAGAAGAATCAGCGCCACGGGATAGTCATGCTCGGAAATCACTCGACCCGCCGCCCATGTCGACCATGACTCGCAACCGTTCGTCAGGCCCATGAAGGCACTGAACTGCGTGGCCGCGACGGCTGGATGAGTGATGTCCATGAACAGGGCGTAAGACGAGGCCGTGAATAACCCGATCCCAAAGGCCGCCATCGCCAGGCACACCAGCAATGCTGGACGACGGTGTTCTTCGAAGGTCACGTCACACACGGAAAGTGCCACGACCGACAGGCAAATTAAGACCAGCGAACACGCCACAAAACTGCGTCGCCCAAATCGATCAGACAGAAATCCGCCGGCCAGCGAACCAGCCACCATCAGACCGATCATCGGCAACGCGGCGAACGCGCCGACTTCGGACTGTGTGAAGCCGCGATCGATCAAGAACGGCCCGTAGATCACTTCGAGTGCCTTGAATGCCGCTCCACCGCTCAGGGCGAATGCCAAGCCGACCCACGTATTTCGCTCGCGGAGTGCTTGGCCAACGGAACGGCCAACCGCCTGAAGCCGGCTCTGAGTTTCGTTTGGTACATCCGTCTGCGAATGCTGATCGGTCGACATCAACAACACCAAGAACATCGAGAACGTAGTCACTCCGACCAGCAAGGCCACAACCCCGGCGTTGCCAACATAGGGAGCGATGACCAAGGCTCCGCCGCCAAGCAGCGCCCGCCCGAGCAGCATTCCCGTCTGCATCCAGCCGTTGATTTCACCGCGTTCCTCGGGAGACGTCACTGAGATGCACAGCGCATCGATCGCAACGTCTTGGGTGGCCGCGGCACAGGCATGCGCGATCAAGCAGACCGCGAGCAGTTCGAAATCCGCAACCGGATCAAAGACCAACAGCGACAGCAACGTCAGTCCCGTGAGTGACTGCGAGGCGACAATCCAGCTTCGCAGCGACCAACGAGGATTTTGCAGCAGATCGATCAGTGGAGCCCAGGCGAATTTGAACGTCCACGGCAGAACCAGCACGGCGGCGAGCCAGGTGATCTGTTCGAGCGGCAAACCGGCGGCTCGGAGCCGCGTCGGCAAGGCCAGCCACAGAAAGCCGATCGGCGCTCCTTCGCTCAGGTAGAGACTGGCAAAGAGAAGTTTGCGTTGGGTGTTCACTCAAGAAGTTCCAAAATGCGAGCGATTCCTGGGATCGATCCTCTGTTCGAGATTCGCCGGACTGCTTATACATCCGCGTCCGGTGTGGATTCCGTGAATCGAATCAGCGTACTGGTGCAGCTCGGCTTGAGTTGAGCGGCCCAGTGCGTCGCGAACATTTCTCAATCCTCCCTTTAAGCGATTGATCGAGCGTCGGATTATGGCACAACTGGACCTTCAGGATTACGAATGGAACGTCGAGGTTCGGCCGCTGCGAATTGCGGATTTTGCAGCCCTGGTTCAGATGCAGGAGCGCTGCTTTCCCGGCATGCAACCGTGGGCTCGCGACCAGATCGAAAGTCAGCTTGCGATCTTTCCGGATGGCCAAATCGTCATTGAAATCGATGGGAAATTGGCGGCATCGTCCACCAGCTTGATCCTGCAATACGAATCCGGCGTGGCCTGGCATGACTGGAAAAAGATCGCCGACAACGGCTTCATCCGAAACCACAACAATCGGGGTGATACGCTGTACGGGATCGAGATCATGGTCGATCCCGAATATCGCGGCATGAAGCTGGCGAGAAGACTCTACGATGCCCGTAAGCACCTTTGCCGTGAAAGAAATCTCGACCGCATCATCATCGGCGGACGGATTCCCGGTTACGGCGAACACGCGGAGAAACTTTCGGCCACCGAGTACGTCGAACAAGTCGTAACCAAGGCGTTCCACGATCCCGTGCTGACGGCTCAAATCTCCAATGGCTTCGCGCTGCAGGGCCTGATCCCGAACTACTTTCCGAGTGACGAAGCGTCTCGCGGATATGCAACGTTTCTCGAGTGGCGGAATCTCGATTACCACCCCAAAGCGAAGCGTCGACACCATCGACCGGTCGAATTGACACGCTTGGCGGTGGTGCAGTTTCAAATGCGACGAGTCTCCAGCTTTGACGAATTCGCTCAGAACTGCGAGTTTTTTGTCGATGTCGCGTCCGACTATTCCTGCGACTTTGTGATGTTCCCGGAGTTGTTCACCACGCAGTTGCTGTCGTGCGTTGAACCGACCCGACCGGGACTCGCGGCTCGACGTCTGGCCGAGTTCACTCCGCAATACCTCGAGTTCTTTGCGGAATGCTCGGTCAAGTACAACGTGAATTTGGTCGCGGGCTCGCACTTCGTGGTGGAGGACGGAACGCTCTACAACATTGCCTACTGCTTTGGGCGCGATGGAACGATTCATAAGCAATACAAATTGCACATCACTCCCAGCGAACGAAAATGGTGGGGCGTCAGTCCCGGCGACAAGGTGAACGTGTTCGACACGGACGCCGGTCGCGTGGCGATGCTGATCTGCTACGACATCGAATTTCCGGAATTGGTCCGCATCGCGGCAGCCAAGGGAGCCCAGATCATTCTCGTGCCGTTCAACACGGACACGGTTGAGGGCTATCTCCGGATTCGCCACTGCGCACAGGCTCGCTGCATCGAGAACCATGTCTACGTGGCCATCTCCGGTTGCACCGGCAACTTGCCGTCCGTGGAAAACGCGGACATCCACTATGCGCAGTCAGCCATTCTGACGCCGTCCGATGTGGGCTTCGCGCCGGGTGCCGTGGGCGCCGAGTGTACCGCGAATATCGAAACCGTGGTGATGGACGACGTCGACCTTGAAGTCATCCGACGACATCGCGAATCCGGCAGCGTTCAGAACTGGAACGACCGCCGCACCGACCTCTACCAAGTCAACTGGATCGAAGACGGCGAGTCGCACGGAGTTTGAGATGTTCGTACCGAGCGGGCACGGACCACTGTCCCGAGCGACCACGGGACAATGGTCCCGTGCTACTCACGGCTTGGGCGGCTTGGTGGTGTCAGACTTCGGGAACCAGCGACCGAGCGTGATTTCCGTCTCTCTGCGAATGCCGTCGCGGATGAATTCCACTTTCACTTTGTCGTCGGGCTCGAACTCTTCAATCACTCGGATCAGCGATTTTGCGTCGGTGGGATTGCGAAACGTTGAAATATCGTACTTGCCGAATTTCACGATCAAATCACGCGTTCGCAGTTTGGCCAAGTCGGCGGGCTGCCCCGGTTGGACCGTCTGCACAAAACAGCCTGGTCGCATGCCGTCCAGATCCTCGGAACCGCTGATCCCCAAATACGCCTCGCTACGTCGTTGGGTCTCCAACCCCGGCAGCGTGGCTTGGAGGTCGGCGACTTGTTCCATCGTGAGTTCGAAGTTTTCCGTGAAATACAACTGCCGCAGACCACTGAGCCGCTTGATGTATTTCAGCCCTTGGATACCGCCCTTCCAATCCGCGCCCAGGAATACAAAGTGGATCATGCTGGATTGAGTGATGATGCCCTGTGTCTCGCCGAGATACTTGATGCTGCCGCCAAGTTGCTCGATCTTGGCAACGGCTCGTTTGCGACGGACGTCCGAATACGAATCCAAAATCTTGGCCGCTCGTGATCGCACGGACAATGCGTCGGACATCGCCAGCCGCTCGAGGGCATCGGACGCGGCTTCCGTGGTGTCGGCGGAATCACGCGGATAGTGCGAACGCAGCACGCCGATGGCTCGAATCATGACTTCGAGATCCTTGCCGCTCGCCGCCTGCTCCAGAGCTGGGATCGCCGCCGCGCCAAGTTCGCGAAGTCGCTGCGTCGCGGCTTTGCGAGTCTTGTATTCATCGGCGTTCAATTGCGAAATGAGCTGCGTGATCTCTGCCGCATCGTCGACCGACTGTTTGGGTTCCACTTTGTCGTCGGCCCGCAACGTGGGTGCGATGACGACGACGGCAACCATGAAGATTGCGGCGCGGAGGCGGGCTGCGGAATCGTGACGGAAATCGTTCGCCGTGAGTCGGTTGAACATGAGCGACGTCACTCCATGTTTGGATGATTGGATCGACGCGTTCATGTTGGCAGAATCGAATTCACGAAGCTACGGCGAATCGTGCGCGGCGAATTGCATTTTCACGTCGCCTCGGAATCCTCGTGAATGTCTCGGTGGCGGGCGGATGTTTATGATCAACCTACCCGAGTTGGGAATGAGTCAGTCGATCGCCAAGTTTGGAAACCGAGGATAGGCATGGTCACAAAAGTCGCCACGTTCTGTATTTCCTTGACGATGAGCGTTGCGGCCTGCTTGGCGGACGATCAAAACGCGTCCACGGCACTCGATGCCGGTCGCCACATCACCAAGATCGTCGAGGCCACTTGGAAATCCGCCGGGATCAAACCGGCAGGCGAGGCCGATGATGCCGCGTTCTTGCGACGCGCCAGTCTCGACGTCATGGGCCGTATTCCCACGACCGAGGAACTCGACGCATTCGTGAAAGACAAGGCTGCCGACAAGCGAGCCAAGATCGTGCATGCAATGTTCGACGGCCCCGAGTTCTCGCTGCATTGGGGCAACGTGCTGGACCACATGATCCAGGGTCGGCACGCCGGCAACGACGCATTCGTGGATTACTTGCGAGCCGCGTTGCGAGACGGAAAGTCTTGGGAGCGACTGTTTCAAGAAATGATGCTCGGTCCGTGGGACGCGGCGCAAACCCGACCGGCCAACCGGTTTCTTGATCGTCGCGCGAAAACGCTGGATGTCCTCACCTCGGACACGGCCCGAGTCTTTTTCGGCGTCGATATCTCTTGCGCGAAGTGTCACGACCATCCGCTTGTCGATGATTGGAAACAGAGTCATTTCTACGGCATGGCTGCGTTCTTGAATCGCACCACCGGCGGCAAGGGCACGATCGGTGAAAAGAAAGACGGCGAAGTCAAATTCGTCGGAGCGGACGGCAAGGAACAGACGGCCAAGATGATGTTCCTTTCCGGCAAGATTGTGGAAGAACAGGCACCTCAAAAAGGAGACCGATTCAGTCGTCGAGCACAACTTGTCACGATCGCACTGGAAGACCGCGCGTTTCTCAGCCGCTCGTTCGTCAATCGTGTTTGGGACGTGGTCCTCGGCCGTGGCCTGGTGATGCCGGTGGATCAGATGCACGCGGCGAACAAGGCGGCGATCCCCGAGTTGCTGGATTGGCTCGCGGCCGATTTTCAGTCCAGCGGTTACAACATCCGGCGGTTGGTCGAAGCGATCGTGCTCAGCCGACCTTACGGACTCAGTAGCGAGTGGCCCGCGAATTCCCCGGAGCCCGACGCCACGTCGTTTGCGGTCTTTCGATTGAAACCGCTCGACCGACGGCAATTGGCGTTTTCGCTACGCTTGGCGACGGGTTCGTCCCGCTTCACGCCGCCGGACAAGATCCGAGCCCGCGCGGAACGATTGGCCGGCTTGGACGTGACGCGCGTCGAACAGTTCCTGCGAGTCGAGGCCGAAGCCGAATCGTTGCTGAACGCTTTCGATCCCCGTGCCGCCAACTTCCAAAGCAGCGCCATCGAAGCGTTGTTTCTTTCCAATCACGCGGACATTCAGAACTTGGTGATCGCTGGCGAAGACAACCTGACGGCACGGCTTGCCAAAGTGGACGACACGCAGGCCATCGTGCGAACCTTGGTCCGATCGGTCTTCAGCCGCGAGCCGAGCGTGTCGGAGTTGGACGAGTTGTCGAAGTTCCTGTCGAAGAGCACCGCGAGTCGGGCGTCGGCGTGCGAACAGTTGGTTTGGGCCTTGATCACTTCGGCTGAGTTTCGATTCAACCACTGAGACAAGTCGGGGTCGGGCGGTTCAAGACTCGCGAGCCCCAACGAATTAAGGAATCAACGAATCTGCTGCGGCTATTCGTTGATTCCTTAATTCGTTGGAAGTCTTCACGAAAGACAAGCCCGCGCACGAGAAAGCCCCCACCGGACAACGGTGAGGGCTCGGTCGGGAGACCACCTGATGCTGTTTCTTGGCCTGTCGTGCCGAGTTCAACAAGCGGGTCGGACTTGCGTTCTCGGGTCGTCAGGCTTGTGACCGAGCCACGAGGGTCAGGCATGGCTCGGTCGGTCGGGGTCACATTGCAAGAGAGAAGTCGTGTCGAGGTCAGCAAGTGGGTCAGACTTGCGTTCTCGGGTCGTCAGGCTTGTGACCGAGCCACGAGGGTCAGGCATGGCTCGGTCCGGCGGGGTCACATTGCAAGAG
>JAQBZS010000336.1 GCA_027622115.1 Planctomycetota bacterium
GACGTTCCGGCCCAAACCAAGCCAGGTCGTCGCGAACCGAGCGGTCCAATCGGCGCATCAGTTGCGGTTGAAGATCGACAGCACATCCTGGCTGGTTATGCGCAGCGTTCAAGAAATACCGGACGGTCGAGTTCGATTTGCCCATACAGCGCCCTGGCACATCGAGGTCAAAGGCAGCCAACTGCAGCCGCGCCAGGAAGAAGTCGAGTACTTGATCACACGAGTGAAGACCCAACTGGAACGAAACGCGGAGGTCCTGTCACCGGCATCGCTCGCGGAGTTTGAGAAAGCGCTCGCGATCTACGAGGACATGCTTGAGTGATTCGTGGAGTGTCGCGTTGAACGACAACTTCGCAGTTTGTTGTCTTGCTGCGCATTTTTCTCCGCGCTCTCCAATCCTCTGTGTTGTTCTTGGACGCGCAAAGAACAACACAGAGGATTGGAGAGCGCGGAGAAAAAACCAATCCGTGATCAAGGCCTGCCGTCGCTCAGCGAAAATTGGCGGCCCAATCCGCGGTGTGGACCAAACTGCGGATCCGCCATTCGCGGAGTTCATCCAGCAAGCGTTGCTTGTGCTCGGCGGCTGCGGGGTCGTCCCACAGGTTGCGGATTTCGTCGGGGTCGTCGATCAGGTTGAATAATTGACCGTGGGGTTCGTCGATGAAATGGACCAACTTCCAATCTCGGCTGCGAACCATCGTCATGAACTCGGTCGCTTGCAGGATGCCGTCGCGACCGTGCTCGGCGTACACGTAGTCTCGCGGTGTCCAGGCCTCGCCCTTCATCGCCGGCAGCAGCGATTGCGCCTCCATCGTGCGAGGCGGTTCGATTCCGGCGAGTTCCAGAATTGCCGGTCCGATATCCATCTGCTGGCACAGACCGTCTTCGCGGCGATTCGCGGCGAAGCGGCCCGGAGACCAGACGATCATCGGCATGCGGGTGATCGTGTCGTACATCGTCCATTTCTGGCTGTGGCCGTGGTCGGTCAGGCAATCCCCGTGGTCCGACGTGAAGATCACCACCGAGTTTTCCAAGTAGCCCTGCTCGTCAAGAGCCGACAGGATCTCGCCAATCTTCGTGTCGATCATGGTCACGTTCGCCAAATAATAAGCTCGCTGCCGATGTCGTTCCGCTTCTGTGGGGTTGAGCTTATGCACGACCGAATCGTGATCGACTTCGGTATTGTGAACCCGCATCTCCTTGAAGACCGGAGGTTGGCCTTCGAGTTCTTCCGGCGTGACATCCATCAGCGGCAGGTCTTTGGCCAGATACTTTTCTGCTTCTTCCCGAGTCGGATCGTACGGCGGATGCGGGCCGGGGAAGCCGATTTCGAGGAACAACGGTGCGTCGGTTTTGGGTTTCGTCTTGATCCAATGCACGGCCATGTCACCGACGAAGTTGTCCGACTGCATGTCCGCCGGCAATTCCCAATCGAAGGCACCAAGACAATCGTTGTAGTCCGGGCGCCGGCGATAGGACTCTCGCTGTTGTTTGACCAAGCCGCGAGCCCGCAGGGCTTTGTCCCATTCGTCGAAGTAGTAGCGCTCTTCGAGGTAGCGGTCCTTGTTTTCCACGACGTAGCGTTCGTGAAATCCAAGCGGCGTGTGGTACGGATAGCTGTGCATCTTGCCGACATTGATGCAGCGATATCCGCTGTCGGCCAACGATTCGATCCACGAGTGATTCCACGCGTCAGCGTTGCGCAGAATTCCGGTCGTGTGCGGGTAGTAGCCGGTGAACAGGCTGGCTCGTGACGGAGCACACGATGGCGCGGAGATGTGGCAATTGGTGAAGGTGACGCCTTCATTGACCAGCCGATCGAGATTCGGCGTATCCATGTAGTCAAAGCCAAGGGCTTGGATCGTGTCGAATCTCTGTTGGTCCGTAATGATAAAGATGATGTGGGGGCGTTGATCGGGCATGGGATTTTTGATTTTTGATTGATTGACTGCGTCAGTCGGGCCACACGAAGCCGTCGGATCGTGGAAACTCAATCTCAAACGGGATCACTGAAGCGAATCTCTGCAATGGTTCGTCATCACACATTCATGAAACCGCTTCATACCGAGGCTCGTCTCCGGCTTGAAGTCGCTGCCACGCTTTGTGGAAGAGTTTGTGAACCGGCTCCAGCGGCAGGATCAAACCGAGTGGAATCTCCAAGCCGCCCGCTTGAGTTCTTGTGATTTCGTAGAGCGGGAGTTTCCAGGTTTCAATCGGCAAATGTGGGAGCTTCAGAGCTTCCCAGCCTCCAGGCAGAAAGTGGGCTCGACCGGCTCGCGAGCGTTTTGCTTCGAGGACCAGCTTCTTGCCGGCCAACTCCTTGGCGGCCTTGTTGTATTGAGCCGTGGTCCAGCCGTTCCACGTCTTGACGTTCGCGGTCGTGGGGTCAAGTAGCGTCAGGATTTGCAGATACAAACCGGCGGCATCGGAACTCACGCCCTGCTTGGCGGCAACTTCGTCGACCAACTTGGCCGCGGATGCAAACGGGCTGGGTTCGAATTCTCCGGTCTTGAGCGGTGTCTTCTTGATGCGATCGCAAATCGCCTTGAACCCGTCCGAACGGATTCGCCGCACGAATTCGAATGCGTTGGTGGAGGACGTATCGTCGTAATCGCTTTTCTCGAAGAGCACCTGCAACATGTGCTTCAGCCGCTCGTAGTCACGTTCGCCTTTGACCTTCGCCGGTCGAAACGCCAACAGCACATCGTCGTCGTCCGCCGCGCCCGCGACCAATCCGTCGTCCGCTTCGTGGATCTGCTTCGACGACTTCGCGACTTTCGTGAACAGTTTGGCCAGCAGCTTGCGCGTTTGCTCGTTGTCGTCGCCGTACATGTAACGTTCGCCCAGTTCGAGCAGCAACTTGGGACTCGCCAGACACTTCAAAGTCGCTGCGTGGACTTCGACCATTTTTTGCCGACGGTCGTCTTCCACTGGCAGGTGATAGGCCATGAAGGGCACGCTGATGGCCACCACGTGCAGCACGTTGGCGTCGAACGATTGTTGCTTGCCATTCGACGTGAGGCCGACGTCGGTCTTGTCGAACAGTTTCCAAACGGCGTCGGCGTTGAACAGCGAGTGCGACTTCGGCGTGGCGAAGGCGATCATCAAGTCGCTCACTTCCAACGTGATGTGCCAATCCGAATTGATGCGATCGACAAGTTTCTGCGGCAACTCGACTCGATTGGGCACGGCATCCGCCCAGGCGGAGACCAGTCGTTCCAAGGCCCGCTTGCTGTCGTCTCGCCACAGATCGGCCGGGTCTCCGCTGAGGATCGCGCCGAGCAGTTGGCTACGCGCGCCGGTCGGCAGCGACTTGAGTTTTTGACGCGCTGCATCCGCCCCGGCCACTTTGAGCTTGAGGTGTTCGCGAAATGGCTTCGGCAAGTAATTCTTCTCCCAAGCATCGAATTTGGGAAACGCGAACCACACCAACCCCGCCTCGGCCGGCGAGACCCCGATGCGCTCCGCGACTTCCGTCAGGACGTCCAGCGAGACCATCGGAGGTTCGTGTTCGCGAGCACACGCCACGAACGCCCGCAATTGGTCGCTCGACCATTGTCGGTCGAGTACGCGTTCCGCGTCGGTTTCCGACCTGAACTTGGGCAACGCCTTGAACTTGCCGTCGGGTGCGTATTCGAGTGCCGTCCATTCATCGCCGTATTCGACCTGCAGGATGTAGCGGTTGTCGCCGTTGCGATATACGGCCCAATTCTGGTCCTCGTCGTCGGTATTGATCAGCTTGAACGGTGGCTTGCCGCTGAATTCGCCGCTGAGGAAACGAAACTTGCCGGGCAGATCTTGGAGCGGTAAGTCGGCCCAGTGCTCAAGAAAGTCGAGCCATTCGACCTTTTCGCGTTCTGTTGCCCAGTAGGTTTTCCACGCGCGTTCGTGCAAATCGTCCAAGAGATCGAACAACTCGAAGGGGGCTGCCGGGATGGATTCGGGCGGTTCGTCCGACGTGAAGAAATCGACCGCTGCGGCAAGATGAGCGAACAAACCAGGCTTCTCGCGCCAGCCGGTGTTCACTTCCAACGCGTTCATCGCGGGTTCGACCAGCGCGTCCAACTTGTTGTCGACTTGGATCGCGTCCTTTCCCTGCGGGTCTCGTGATTTGAGCAGTGATGCCAGTTTGTTCGCGGACGAGGCGGCTTCGTGGATCACCCCGATTAAGCCGCGTTGCAGTCGAGCATGCTGCAGCGCGGGCAGCCACTTCTTGACCGACGCTTCCGTCTTGGGAAACGACATGTCGTTGAAGTCGTTCGATTCCGAAGCCTCGATGTCGGCCTGCATGGCCGTCAGCAACACTTGAGCCTGCTTGTCCGTGATGGCCCGCAACTTTTTCGAGACCTTGACGTCACGCACTTGAAACAGATGCCAGCACATGAGCGGCAGGTTTCCGGGCTGGCCGCGGTTGTAGCCGCTGTCTTTGTTCAAGCGGCTGGATTCACTCGCACCGTCCGGCGACCACAATCGAACGCCGTTGTCGCCACTGGTGACAATCAGTCGATCGTCGGTGCCGGGCTGATCCAACATCCCACTCACGAAGGTTTCATCATCACCGAGCGTCCCGTTCCAAGCACGACCGTCGAT
Organism: Planctomycetota bacterium; assembly: GCA_027622115.1. Classification (GTDB taxonomy): domain Bacteria; phylum Planctomycetota; class Planctomycetia; order Planctomycetales; family Planctomycetaceae; genus JAQBZS01. The sequence continues at coordinate 4,591 of JAQBZS010000336.1, forward strand.
CCCCTGCCATTGACGTTCGTCCTTGCGCTTGCGAGTCCGTCCGCCAACCATCCCGTCCTTGCTGCCCAACGGCGAGTTGTTGACAAAACCGCCAAACTTCATCAGTTCGCACGCGTCGGTGACCAATTCAAACCCATCTTCGATGAAGTCCTCGAAAAACGACGGCATGGACTTGCGGCCGAGTTCGCCCTTCTTGGGGTTCACCTCACGAAACTCGGACTTGCCGTCACTCCACGCGTTCCGCCAAAAATGTTCGCCGTCATACGCAAACGACTCCGTATCCATGCCGAATTCTTGGTCTCCGGCGTGAATCGTCTTTTCTCCGTTGAAGCTGCCGCCATCGGGCATGTCGACCGTGGCACCGCTGACGCAGGCGTCTCCCCAGTAATAGCGTTCGGTCTTCGTTTTCGGTTTGCTCGACCAATACAGTTTGGACGTGTAGCGCTTCTTGAGCATCACGGCCAACTCGCCGTCGAGAAACATGCCGAATTCAAATTCAAAGCCCGTGGGCACGCTGAGTTCGTGTTCGAACACCACGCCACCCGGTCCCACGACGACAGCTTTCAACCCGTCCGAAACCACAACATTCGGAAACGCGCCGACGACTTTCGTCTCGCCCTTGCGTTTGGGGTCCAGCCGATCCACGGCCTCGTCCAACTCCGGCCAGCCGTATTCGTCGATGAGCCCGGCTCTGACGCTGCACGCCAGCGACTTGCTCGCATCAATCTTTTTCATCAAGTCGTAGATGCTGGGGAATTCCAGAAACGTCTGTCGCGATGTCTTGCCGGTGACGGTTTCCAAAGCATCCGCAAGTCCCGGCAGGCCGCCGCCCAAAGCCGTCTTGACTTCGCCTGTCAGCCAATTCTTGCGAGCCTCGGCCAATGCCGTCTTACCCTCGGCGGCCATTTCAAAGTCCGCATCGCCGGCGACGGCGGGGACTGCGTCTTGCAGCTTCTTGCGAAAGCGTTCGTCTTGCAGCACGTGAATCGGATCGCGATGCCGATCCGTGACCTTCTCGTCGGTCTCCGCCCAGTCATCGAGTTCGAATTCCGCATCCGGTTTGGGGTCTTGGATCGGCACTTTGAGTTCCAGCGCCAGGTCCAACAGGTCCAGATTGATGGGCAATCCACCCCAGTTATGTTCCGCGACGACGTCGATCGGCTTTCCGTCGCGGCACAGTGTCGGTGCGAGGTTTCGGAGCAGGTCGAACACACGCTGCGGCAAATCGGCAGACAACTTCAGCCATCGCGAAAGCCACGCAGCCGCTCCGCCTTTCGGTCTCGCTGCATCGGCAACATCCTGCCAAGCGTTTGGCAGCACACCCCATTCGTGAAGCCGATCCAACCACTGAAAGGCCTCATCGCGACTCCACATGTTGGTTTCGGGAATGAGGTTCAGCAAAGCCCCCGCCACTGCGGGATTCTCGACCGCCAGACTCTTCACGGGTTTGGACGCCGCTTTCCAGAAACCCATCGGCGCCCGGTTCATCGCCCGAGATTCGAGGATTTCCGCATAGAACGCGGCGGTCTCCTTCTCGACGTCCAGTTTGGCCGCCTGCAGCAACGTCGGAATCTCCTTCGGCAGCGAGACCCACGGCGGCATTCCACCCAGCGTCCGTCGCACAACCAATTCGCGATAGATGGTCCACGCGTCTTGCGGTTTGTGGGAAACCTGCAAGTCCTTGGCATATTCGGTGAGCGACTTATTCGACAAGCATCCCGCCAACGCGAACTCCAGAAACGCGTCTTTACGCAGGTTTTCGTCGACCTTGAGGGCATGGACTCGCTCGGCTTCGCGGGCTTTCCCGAACGCCCGTGACGCAAACGTGGAATTGCCGATCTGCATGAACTCGCGGCCGACTTCTTCCCAAAACGACGGCAGGAAATGGGCGACGCTCTTGTTGAGCCGTTTCGCAATTTCAACGAACGCGTCGTAGGCGTGGCCCGGTTTCGACTTGGCTCGCCGAGCCGCCTTCTTGAATTCCTTCACCAATTCCAAGGCATAGCGAGCATGCTTCGGGTCATTGATCAGAGCCCAGCCGGGAAATCCGAGGGCCTGGCGTCGCTGAATCGCAACGGGAGTGCCGGCGGTCGGTGGCTCAAAGCCAAGAAACTCCATGACCAGATCATCGCCTTGCGCGAGCTTTTCCGGAGTGAGCCGCACCACGGGGCGATCACCCAAACCGGTGTGTCGGTAGCTGCGAGCGCTGACGGAATCCACGGTTTCCGGTTTGGTAACTTTGGTCGAAGGCGGAACCAAGGCACCCGCGTCCAAGAGAGCATTTGCGTCGGCCATGATGAAGACTCCTGTTGCTGGATTGCCTGCGAAGATCGGTGTTGCCGTGATGTGGCCCAGTCCGGACCTCCGCGACTGAATGCGGAGCGGAGAATATCCAAGTCTCCCGTGCTGGTCAGCCTCCGCGCTCGGCGATCCGAGTTTTTGCGATTGTGTCGGGGTCAGGGAAGCCAAAACAACCGTCACAATCGCTTTACTCACAAGCGAATCGCTTTTTATTTCACTGGCGGGGGAGCGTTGCGGTGAGTTCCGCGTTTCTCAATTACTGTGGACCATCAGATCGTTGCGATGGAGCATGAAAAACGCAGTCTATTCGGCAAGTGGAGAGAACACTCTTTTCTTCCACAACAACAGCCGTGTTGTCGTCCGCAACAATTGATTGAGAATGTGGAACGAGAGGCGTATGGCAGCCACTGGATATCGACCGGAGATTGATGGGTTAAGGGCTCTCGCTGTCGTTCCTGTCGTCATGTTTCATCTGGGGCTCGGGTTCCCCGGTGGCTTTGTTGGAGTAGATGTCTTCTTTGTTATCTCTGGATTCCTAGAAGCTATCCGAAAACGTCAAGTTGTTGTAAACTGAGGCTCCGCAACAACTTTCCTCACTCCAAGG
>JAQBZS010000337.1 GCA_027622115.1 Planctomycetota bacterium
ACCGGTCCAGCGACAAGAACCCGATCGGCAAATCCGTGGCGTGTTCCGTCGCCAATTCCGCAATCGCTCGGCCGAGGCTGCTGGCAAACTTGAATCCGTGCCCGGAGAATCCAGCACCAAACGCCACATTCGGCCAGAGTGGGTGTTGGTCAATGATGAAATGACAGTCCGGCGTTCGAGTATACATGCACACGGAGTGACGCTCGTGGGCCGTTCCGACATCCGGCATGCATTCGCGCAGAAACTCCTCGACGGCCGCCGTGTCACTCGCGTGGATCGTTCGGTCGATGGCGGCGGGATCATCGATCGCTTCACCCCCGGTGTGCTCGCCAACCTTCAAGGACCGTCCATCGAGACATGGGAAGCCATACATTTCTCGAAGTCTTCCGTCGCGATCGGGCAACTCGAAGAAGAATGCGGGTTGCCCGTTCGAAATGTCATACGCACGCGAATTGACGGGATGCCAAAACAACGGTTTCCGAACGATGTTCAACGGCAAGCCCAAATCGGCGAGCACTCGCGAACTCCACGCTCCACTTGTGATGACCAGACTCGCTGTCGCATATGTGCGCTTCGAGGTCGTAACGGAAACCGTCGAACCGTTTGACGTCCAGCCGGTGACCGCTTCGCCGGTGAGCAACTCCGCACCGAGCTTGCGAGCCTCGCCGACGTAATTCTCCACGCAACGTTCGACTTCCAAATAGCCGGCATCCGCTTCGTGGACCACCTGCATGTCGTCTCGAAATCGAAAGCCCGGAAACCGTCGGCGAGCGTCCGACAGCTGGACATCTTCCAGCGGAAGTTGTTGCTCACGAGCAGATTGCCGAGTCCCCTGCACGGCAGTCCCGCCGGGCGTTCCGGCAATCATCAGCCCACACAAATGCATCAACTCGCACCCGGCACGTGATTCAAGGTCACGCCACCCGGCGTAGGATTCGATCAGCAACGGCACGTAGTTGGGATGTTCGAAATAAGCCTTGCGAATCATTCGCGTCGCTCCGTGCGAACTGCCCTGGTCATGGGCGATGCCGAACTGCTCGATTCCAAGAACTCGCAGCCCCCGGCGAGCAAGATCGAACAAGGCGGAACTTCCGAATCCACCCACTCCGATCACAATGCAGTCGAATGTTTCGGTCATCGGTTCCGTTCGCAAATCAATCACTTTTGAAACGCACGTACAAAATGTGCGTAGCCACGCTCTGGCGAGCGTGGCTACGTTCAAAATCCCACGCTCTGGCGAGCGTGGCTACGTTCAAATCCCACGCTCTGGCGAGCGTGGCTACGAGTCTCTGCACGCGTCCTCAAATCGTGTTCGCGGCCACTGACTTCACTTCGCCCGCGCGTTTGGTATAAGGGCCGCGCTTGTTCCAGCAGGTCCACAAGGAGTCGTGAATGGCTGACGATGAAACACAATTAATCGTCGGAGTCCCGAAAGAATCATTCCCCGGTGAACGCCGGGTCGCGATTGTACCGGCAACCGTCGCCGCGCTGAAACGGGCCGGCATTGGTGTCTTGGTGGAATCCCGAGCCGGGGAATCGGCTGGGTTTCCAGACCAACAATACACCGACAAGGGTGCCACAATTGTTGCATCGCGCGCGGAAGCCTTCGCGGCGGACATCATCTTGCAGGTCCGCGCGGCGGGGGCGAATCCCGATTGCGGTCGAGAGGACTTGGCATTGATGCGGAGCGGTCAAGTGGTGATCGCCACGTGTGACCCGTTGTCGGAACCGAATTCAATTGCCGAGGTCGCCGAAAAGCATGTCACATGTTTTTCGTTGGAAATGGTGCCTCGAATCACTCGAGCCCAGAGCATGGATGTGCTGTCGTCGATGGCGACTGTGGCCGGATACCGAGCCGTGTTGCTGGCCGCCACCACGCTTCCTCGCATGTTTCCCATGATGATGACGGCGGCAGGGACACTGGCTCCGGCGAAGGCGCTGATCATCGGCGCGGGTGTCGCCGGCTTGCAGGCGATTGCGACCGCTCGACGTTTGGGAGCCGTGGTGTCGTCCTACGATGTGCGGCCGGCGGTCAAGGAGCAGGTGGAAAGCTTGGGGGCCAAATTCGTCGAACTTGATTTGGAAACCGAGAAGTCGGAATCATCCGGCGGGTATGCCAAGGCAATGGACGAGGACTTCTATCGCCGACAACAGGAGTTGATGGGCCGGGTCGTCGGCGAATCGGATTTCGTGATCACAACCGCGGCGATCCCCGGCAAAAAAGCTCCGGAATTGATCACCGCCGATGCGGTTCGCCGGATGGCCCCAGGATCGGTCATTGTCGATTTAGCAGCCGAACGCGGCGGAAATTGTGCGTTGACGAAACCGGGTGAAACGGTCGTGGAACACGGAGTCACGATCCTCGGCCCGCTGAATCTGCCAGCCGACATCCCGTATCACGCCAGCGAAATGTTTGCCAAAAATATCTCCACGTTCTTGTTGCTGCTGGTGCAAGACGGCCAAGTCGCGATCAACCTCGAAGACGAAATCATCAAGGACACGCTGCTGACTCACGGCGGAGAAGTGGTCAACAATCGCATCCGCGAGTTATTGGAATTGGAACCGATCGTCGATAGGTCGAATGAGTCAACCGAAATCGCCGAGCCCGTTTCCGAGTCGGTTTCCGAGGATTGAACCTCATCGCCGAGCAATTCGCCCTCTTCGTCGAGCGTACTTCACTTACTCCGTCTCCATCCTTTTCTGGTGCAGCCTTGCTCATGTCCCTCAATCTGCTGCTTGCCGACGTGACGGATTCCAACACGCTGATGCTGTTGCTGACTGTGTTCGTGTTGGCCGTGTTCGTGGGCTTTGAAATCATTACCAAGATTCCGCCGACGTTGCATACACCGCTCATGTCCGGCTCGAACGCGATTTCGGGCATCACGCTGATTGGAGCCTTGGGTGCCGCCGGGACTGGCAACAGCACGGTCGCCCAAGTGCTCGGCTGCGTGGCGGTGGCGTTGGCGACCATGAATGTCGTCGGCGGATTTCTGGTCACGCACCGCATGTTGGGCATGTTTCGCAAGAAGGACTAATCCGTGAGCGATGACCTGTTGAATTTGACGTATCTCTTCGCCGCGGTGCTGTTCATCCTCGGGCTGAAGGGTCTGACGCATCCTCGAACGGCGGTTCGCGGCAACATTCTGGGCGCAGTGGCCATGCTGTTGGCGACCGTCGCCACGCTGTCCACCGCCGGGCTGAAATACGAATTTATCCTCGTCGGCCTCGCAATCGGAACGGTCGTGGGCCTGGTGTTCGCGCTCAAGATTCAAATGACGGATATGCCGCAATTGGTGGCACTGTTCAACGGCTTTGGCGGCGGAGCGTCCGTACTGGTGGCCGGTGCACTGTTACTGACGTTGAAATCGGCGGAGGCCACAGTCGAAGGACTCATTGCCACGGCTGCGTCCGGCCTGATCGGAGCCGTCACGTTTTCCGGAAGTTTGATCGCCTTCGCGAAGCTTCAAGAATTGAAATTCGTCCGAGACCTCCGGTTCCCGGGGCAACAGGCGATCAACGCGGGCCTGAGTTTGGCGTGTTTGCTGCTCGGGTTCTGGCTTGTATCGGCTCCGGAAACAGCGGTGACGGCTTATTGGTTGATCGTGGTCGCCGCGCTGGCACTGGGTGTGTTTCTGGTGATCTCGATTGGCGGAGCCGACATGCCGGTGGTCATTGCATTGCTCAACTCGTACTCCGGGCTGGCCGCCGCCGCGACGGGCTTCGTCATTCAAAACACCGTGCTCATCATTGCCGGATCACTCGTCGGGGCATCCGGCATCATTTTGACCAAGATCATGTGCGTGGCGATGAATCGCTCATTGGTGAACGTTCTCTTCGGCACGATGGGACAAACCGGCGGCGGCATGGCTCTCTCATCGGACGAAGTCTACAGCACGGTAAAGTCCACCTCGGCCGACGAAGTGGCGATGTTGCTCGACGTGGCCAGCCGAGTTGTGATCGTGCCGGGCTACGGCATGGCAGTCGCCCAAGCCCAACACGCCGTCAGCGACCTGTACGACGAATTGATCAAACGCGGCATCACGTGCGAATTCGGCATCCACCCCGTGGCCGGACGCATGCCCGGCCACATGAACGTGTTGCTGGCGGAAGCGGATATTCCGTACGAAGCGCTCAAGGAAATGGACGACATCAACCGCGAATTGGAACGAGTCGATGTCACGATCGTGCTGGGTGCCAACGACGTCGTGAACCCGTTGGCTCGTACCGACCCAGGGAGTCCAATTGCCGGCATGCCGATCATTGATGTGGACAAGTCACGCACGGTGGTGATCATCAAACGCAGCCTGAGTCCCGGCTTCGCCCAAATCCCCAACCCGTTATTCGCGGCAGAAAACGCGCTGATGCTGTTCGGCGACGGCCGAGCCGCGACCGTAGACATCCTGAAAGCGTTGCAGGAAAGCTAGCGCGGACCATTCATGGTCGTAGGGTGCTCCTCAAATTCAATGCGTCGATAAATCTCGGCCATCGGCAACGAAACACCGAGCGCGTCCAAAGAAACGTTGCCGTTGATGTCCGTGACTTCGCGCAGCAGCCACGAACCGTCTGGCTGACGGAGATATCGTTCGACGCTCGGCCTGTCCTGTGCGATCAATACGTATTCCTTCAGCGACGCCAATTTGCGGTAATGGGATGCCTTGGTTCCGCGGTCGTACGCTTCGGTCGTCGCCGACAGCACTTCGAACAGAACTGTGGGATTCAATAGCGTATCCAATTCCCGGTCGTCGAATTCACGCTCGCCACAGACGATCGTCACATCCGGGTATGTGTAAAGCCCCGTGACACTCACCATCACTCGCATGTCGCTGGGATTAACCTCGCAGGGTCGTCCTTTAAGGGAAACTCCTATTTCGCGGACCAGATTGCTCACGATCAGGTTGTGTTCGCGGCTTGCCCCGGCCACCGCAAACGTCTCGCCGCGGAAGTATTCGCTTTTGAAAGTCGCGAGACGTTCCCGATCGAGATATTCAGCCGGAGTCAAAACTGGCCTTGGATCAGCAGACATGGAAACCCCAAAATCCTGCAACCGGCATTAATCAGACGGATCGGACGGATCAGTCAAATCAGATCATTGGTGATTCGTCTTGATCCTGGAATGGGCCACTCGTCGCAAATCCTTTGGATTGAGTGACCCTGATTTCAAGACCAGCCGTGATACTAACGCTTGGGCGGTGACGCCTCGCGGATGATAGCTCCGTGGTCTTCACTGAGGACTAGGATGGAAAAGCGGCGGACGAAATCCAGCTCGTTGGTGTTGAGCGAGGAATAATCAAAACGGCCTCGCAGGTCCGTGTAACCATCCTTGTAGAACTTCAACTGGCCGTCCGTCGATTGCGCGTACACTTTGACGTAAGTCTTCGACAACGGCTTGTGGGTCTCGCGGTGCGTGACTCGGATTTGGCCGTAGTTTTCCACCACCTGAATGTTGAGCGAGTGCGAATAGTAGGTTTGCGTTTTGGTTTGGCCCGCTCCCGTGATCTCGATCAACACGTTGCTGCTGTGGAATTGCTTGGGTAAGTCGAATTCGAGCGTGCCCTTCTTGGCCGGTAGCTTCGTCTCGCTCGTGTGGTTCGGGCGGATGTATGAGAACTCGCCCGAGAATTCCTGGACGAACGGATTGCGGCTGAAAAGTAGCTCGATGTCCATTTCGTAATAGTTGACCGTGACGCTCTTCAGGTTTTGGTAGTCCAAACGCACTTTCTGCGACTCGACCTTGAAGTCGAAGTTGGGTTCCGTGTTGGCGAGCGCTTCTTGAGCTTCGTTGCGGTCTTCGAGTTTGTTGTCGGCGGCCGGAGTGTCCGCGGGAATGTGGTCCGGAGCGAGGGCGGGTGCTATGGGCAGCTTGGCCAGAGCCGCGACGGCGGCGACCGGATTCGTGGAGGCGATTTGTACGGACGGTAGGGCGTTCCCTCCAGCCGCAGCCACTTGCGGTGCGTTGATCTCCTGGAGTTGCTCGGCGATCGCTCCGAACGCCTTCCGCCAACGATCGACGGGGAAGTCGGCGTACTTGTCGACGATCGCGCGTGCCCGCTTCGGGTCGGACGAGTACAGATCGAGATACGCAGCGAAGTAGTCGTATTGCAGTTGCGTGGCGAGCTGTTGCGATTTCACTTGCCCGAACGTGTCGAGCGCTTCGTCAATGCGGTCTTGCAACAGCAGGTAGTATGTCACGGCCATGCGGTCTTCGTCATCGAGCGCGGCTCGGTAGCTCAGGATTTGCAGCAGGCTGCTGTATTGCTGGAACAAGCGATCGTTGAGGATTTGACGTCGACCACCCAAGCGGTGCGAACGGGCGTTGACGATCGGGCTGTAATCCAAGTGCTCGTACGTCCGACGCTCGACGGGATTGATCACCAGCAGAGGCGTGTCGAGATACGCGCCACACTGCGCGATGAAACCGTCCGAATGCTTGAGGAATTGCCGAGCGGTCGCCAAGTGGTTGTGCTTGATGGCATAGGACCACAGCGTGGGGTTGTAGGCGTGGCGTCGATCCAGCAAGTCGACGACCTTCTCGAAGAACTTGGCGTCTTGCAGACGGAACGCGATGCGGGCTAGGTTGATCGGCTGCAAGTTTTGTTCGCTCAGGAACGCGAGCACTTCTGCGTCCGATCCCTGTTGCGAAACGAAGTCCCATGAGCCGCGATCGATCTTGCTGGGCGTTTCGACGACCTTCAGCGTTTGGGCTGCGGCGTGAGCGATGAGTTTCTCGTTCGCGGCGACTTGCACCGGGTAGTGCGGGAACGTGCCGATCGCCGGGAAGTAGAAATGGTATTCGATCGTTTGCGTGTGATACGGCTGCAGATCGATCGGCAGACTGCGAGTGTATTGGGCATTCAGCACCGGCACGGAACCCAGCGGCAATTGCACCAGCACGTTCAGCTTTTGCCGAGCCGACGTGGGGTTGGTGACCACGACTTGGCAGCCGTAAACCGTGTGCGTGATGAATTCGTCGGCGACGTACTTGTCGACGGGTTGTCCGTTGACGATCCGCTGCCGGTCGCCGTGCTTGAAGAAATTCTGGCTGACCAGGATCGGTGCGGCGTCGTTAGCCATGCCGGCTTCGCGAATCTCTTGATGGAAGACGACCATTGGGCTGCCGACGGCCAATTCCATCTTGGACTTGTTGAATTTGGATTTGTGCTCGCCCGCGTCGAACGGCAGATCGAGCACCGCCAACGCGAACATCATCTCCGACAAATTACCGGCGGCTTCAGCGAGGTTCGTCGAGAAGAACGGCTTGCTCGCGTCGGCTGCGGCGTAGTCGTTCCAGAACGCGTTGATCTTCACGAGGTCCGCGTTCTGTTGAGCCAATGGCACGTGGTAGTAATTGTTCTCGGCCCATTCCTGCGTCTTGTCGAGCTTCTGGTACAGCTGACGTGCCGACTGCCGACGCTCGAGATCCTTGTCGTAGAATCGGTCGGCTTTGCCGTTTTCACTTTCGTCGCGAGTCGACCGCCCCGCGGAACGTTACGACATC
>JAQBZS010000338.1 GCA_027622115.1 Planctomycetota bacterium
AAGCCGATTCCCCAATCCACAATACTCGACGCAACAAATCCCGACTCAAACCCACGGCGGGCAGTACCACTCCACCGGGCGACCCTATCAAGGGTTTGGGCCAATGCAGCCGAACCAAATTCACTCGGCTTACCCCAATGCGTGGCGTCAAGCTGAAACTCAATTCGCCGCTCCGCCCCAACCTCAACTCGGCCATAGCAACGGCAGTTTTGCCGCGCCTTATTACGCCACTCGGCCCGGCACCTACCCGAGATAACATCATGCGTGACATTGGACCGACCACACTCGTCAAGCCTGCACGAACTGCACATTGTGTTGCCGTTGGATCGGCGCCGAACGCCGTTCAGAGTTCAATTCCGACTCTTCGTACCCAAGCGTCGTGGCTGGTTTGTTTGTCGTTACCGTTCTGGCTGGGATGTGCGGCGTTTCGACCATTGGACGGCATTCCGGCCCGTTTTACACCGGACGAATTGAAGGCACCCTCGCGGACCGGCAAGAAGACGATCGACCTGTCACTGCTCTCGCAACCCGCTCCGGCCAACAACGAATACCGAGTCGACGGCGGAGACGTGCTGGGCGTGTACATTGAAAGTGTGCTCGGTAAGCGAGAAGAGCCACCGCCAGTCTATTTCCCGCCCAACGAAGACGCTCCACCTTCGCTCGGATACCCGATCCCGGTGCGTCCCGACGGCACGATTTCGCTGCCGCTGCTTTCAGAACCGATGCTCGTACGAGGGCTTACCATCGCCGAGGTCGAACGCCGAGTCATTCACGCGTATACGGTCGAGAAACGGCACCTCAATCCCAGCAACGCCCGCATCTTGGTTAGCCTGCAACAGCCGCGGAAGTATCGAGTCTTGGTGCTACGACAGGAGTCCGGCGCGGGTGCCGGCGGTGGCGGAGGTGGATTCAACGCCGGCATGTTGAAGACCGGCACCGGAGAAACCGTCAGCTTGCCGGCGTACGAGAACGACGTGCTCCACGCATTGACGAATTCCACGAACGGCGGACTTCCAAGTCTGGATGCGGAAAACGCGATCTACATCGTCCGACGAAAAGTCGCGCCACAATCGACACCGGTGCTGTCACCCACGCCGATTTCCAACATCGCACCGCCCCGATTGACACTGCCGCCGGCTCCGCGCGACATCGAGCAATCAGCCTATTTTCAACCGGAACCTTCGACTCGATCGACCCCAACAGCGAGTCCGATTCCATTTGGCCACTCGGCACTTCAGCCAGCACCAACATCCATGGGCTCCAGTCAAATCACCAACCTGGGCGTGCCGGATCCCGGACCGATCATCAACGGCGGCGTTGCTCCCCAACACAATTGGAACGTCGCAACATTGCCTTCCAGCTTTCCGATGCACCTGTTGCATCGAAATGGTTCGACGATCGACAACCCGCACGTAATCAAGATCCCGATTCGACTCGGAGCGGACGAACGACCTCAGTTCGCACCCGAAGACGTCATCCTGCAAAACGGCGACATCGTCTTCATCGAGTCCCGCGATACGGAAATCTTCTACACCGGCGGCCTGCTGGGTGGCGGACAATTTACGCTGCCGCGCGATTACGACATCGACGTGTTGCACGCCATTTCCATTGCCCAGGGTCGAACGGTCGGCGCGGGCGGTGGCGGTTCCGGGATTTCGGGCGGACTCGGTGGATTCTCGGCCTTGAACCAGGACGTCACGATCAGCGCCAGCAGCGTAGTCGTGCTGCGACAACTCTCGAACGGCACGCAGGTGCCAATCAAGGTCGACCTGTACAAGGCGATGCGTGATCCCAAGGAGCGGATCGTGATCAAGCCGGGAGATTATGTCGTCCTGCAATACAAGCCGGGCGAAGCAGTCGCCGCCTTCTTCGAACGACACTTCCTGCAATCGGCCATCTTCGGCATCGCGGCATCGGGGCTCAACAATTGACGAGTCAATTCGGTGCTCGAACCGCGTCCAGCTTTTCCAAAGCCGCGATCTCCCGGGCGGTCCAGAAGTCGATCGGCCGCTGGGACAGGCCGGGGTCTTCGCAAGCGATGGCGATGATTTTGAGTGACCTGTTCGGCCGAAAACAGAAGCGGTGCTCCGCATCGCGGCGCATCGCTGAGCACATCCTGGATGGCGCGTCGGAGTTCGGCCCCGGTTTCGCCGCATTCGATGCCGATGAGTGCTTCCCAAGACTTCTGCCATCGGGTTCGCCATTTGCCGACATGAACTCGGCTGAGCCCGACCAACTCGGCGATGGCCATGTTATTGTGACCTTGGAACGCGAGCAGTATGATTCGGGCTCGCTGTTGCAGCCGAATCGAGACGGTCGTCGACCGTTCAAACGACTGCAACATGTCCTATTCCTTCTCAGTAATCGAGACCTTGGCCGCCGTGCCAGACATAATCTTCCTCCACGACCATGAACCGAATTGTCAACGCGGGCCAGATCATAAATGAAGCACAACGGAAGCGCAATTATGTGCACGTCTTTATTCCAGTAATTGGGTAAATTGGCCGTCTGGTGCGCCGTTGATTGCGGTTTGCGGAACTAGGCCGGAGTCCAGATGTTGCCCCAACTGAGCGTTTCAATTCGTAGCTGGATGTCCCGCTCGCCGACGTAAGTCGGTCGTGGGCTTCAACCGGAGAATCCGTGGAGTTTTTGCGACGGCGGACTTTGGTCGGTTGCTCGCGAATCGCGGCAAAATTCATTTGCCGAGTTGATTTCCGATCTTTACATTCATTCGCGAATGTTCCGTTCATTGTGCCCTCGTGAGACAGTCCATGGTTTCCTGCCGTATTTTGCTCGCCGTTGCGATTTTCATGACTGTTGGATGCGGCGGCGAGGAGACGTATCAACTTGCTGCCGTCACTGGGACGGTCAAATTTCCCGATGGCAGCGTTCCCAAAGGCGACATCGCGACGGTCCGATTTATCCCGCAAGGAATCGAAAAGAAGGGGGCTTTCGACCCCAATCCCGCTTCGGGTGCGATCCAACCCGATGGGTCGTTTCAATTGACGACCGGTTCCGAAATCGGCGCGATCGTCGGGACTCATAAGGTCGTGATTACGATCATTCCCAAGTACCCCGCGGATCCCAAGCTATCGCCTCCCGTCGTCCATCCAAGTTTTTCCGAAGTCGGTACGACTCCTTTGCAGGTCGAAGTCAAACCCGGTGCCAATTCCATTCCGATCGAGGTGAAGAAACCATGAATTACGCTCGCCATCGTCGCCACGGTTTTACACTGATCGAATTACTGGTGGTCATTGCGATCATCGCCATTTTGGTGGCATTGTTATTGCCGGCCGTGCAGCAGGCTCGGGAGGCCGCGCGACGCACCAGTTGCCGCAACAATCTGCATCAATTGGGAGTCGCCCTGCACAACTATCACGACGCCCACAGCATTTTTCCGCCGTCAATGCAGTTTCGAGACATGAACGATGCTCATGCCGCCCAAAACGCGTATCAGATGAATCGTTATCGCACGAATTGGGTGATCGCCATCCTGCCGCAGGCGGAACAGGTGAATCTGCAAAAGCAATTCAATCTCAATGTTTCGATCAGCGACGCCGTCAATCGCAACGCCCGAGGCACCGCGCTCGACTTCATGAAGTGCCCGTCGGACCCGTACTCGGCGCGGATGTTTGAATTGAACGGCGGCAATTGGGCTCGCGGAACCTATGCGGCAAACGCGTGCAATCGTCCGGCGCAAGAATGCACGGCGGATCGCGGCGGCTGGTTGAATTCCACGACTCGCGGGGTCATGGGGGTCAACGTCAGTAGTCGCATCCGGGACATTACGGACGGTACGAGCAACACCATCATGCTGGCTGAAATTCGGGCGGGGCTGTCGGCCCGCGATCGCCGCGGTGTTTGGGCGATGGGTGAAGCCGGTTCCAGTGTGATGGCCTGGCACGGATTCGGCGGCGACTCGAACGGGCCGAATCCGGCGAACGATAATGCGGACGATATCGGCAATTGCAACGAAGTGATCGCGGACGTCGGCCTTGCCAAGATGCGGGAAGAACGGATGACTTGTTGGCAGCCGTGTCCGAGTTATCAAGCCACCTCGCGCAGCATGCATGCGGGTGGAGTCTTCGCCTGCATGGCGGACGGAAGCGTGCGTTTCATCAACGATCAGGTCAACAACAGTGGCGCTTGGGGCGGCTACGGCGGAATCTGGGACAAGATCATCACGTCGCAGGACGGCAGTGTCCCTGGTGATTTTTAGTTGTCGACCGCTAATCGTAGGCCGGATTTGTTCATGGTGGAGTCGTTGCCGCAAAACCACCGTCTGGCGACAGTGGCTACAAATGTGCGCGGTGTCAAACTCGTGTTCCCGAGTTGACTGGATTGACGTCGAGCGCGACTTCCAGCACAAAACCCCTTGGCAGTTGGATCGCATCTCGTCGCACGGATTCGCGTGATGGAGCTGAGCTGCTCCCACGAGTCTTGTTTCACAAGCGACCAATGAGGAACACGCGATGATGGCAGTTCGAACACATTCGTTCTTGACGGCTTGCGTGTTGATTCTTGTGGCCCAGCCAATTCTGGCGACGGTGCCGAACGACGTAGTCTCGTCGTTGCAACAGGAATCCGCACTGTGCGTCGTGTTGGATGTCGGCGACGGCACAACCGCCGTGCAACTCTCAGCGGGCGGCAAGCACCTCGTGCATGGTTTGTGTGCGACGGACGCATCTCTGTCGGCATCGCGAGCCCGTATCGAAAAGGCGGACTTACTCGGTGTCGTCACGGTCGAGAGACGCGTTGGCAAGAAACTGTCCTATGCGGATCACTTGGTCAATCTCGTGGTCGTGCATGATTGGACGGCGTTCGGCGACACCGCAACGTTGCAAGAAATCGTCCGCGTGCTGCAACCCGGTGGCGTGGCGTGGTTGGGGAATGTGCCAGCGAACGAAACGCCGGACGTGATCAAGGAGTTGGGCGGTGCTGTTTCCAGTGCCAAGTTGTCCAACGGTTGGTTGCGAGTGACCAAGCAACGTCCGGAAGGATTCGACACGTGGACGCACACGCGGCATGACGCGTCGTACAACCCCGTATCGCGAGACACGGTGGCGGGTGTGCCGAGCGGCATTCGTTGGGTCGCCGGGCCGAACTGGCCGACCGGTTATCGCAAGTCTTCGGTACATGCGGTGGCCGCCACCGAGAAACGGCTTGTGTATGTCTTCGAAGACGAAGTCGAGACGCCCGAGGGGACGCGACGCGTGAATTCGTTGATCTCGCGAGACGCATTCAACGGCATGCGGCAGTGGCGGCGCCAGGCGGATTCCGACGAACTCGTCGCGGTCGGTCGAGACGTGTTTACGGTCGTCGGTCGCGAACTGGTCAGGATCGATGCCGACACCGGCCATGTGGCGTTGAAGTTCAGCGGCCTCGCCTCGCCGAAAAAGTTCATTCACGTCGACGGCAAGCTGATCGTCCAGCACGAGGGTGGACTCTCGGCGGTTGATCCAGGCACGGGGACTGTCGCATGGACGCACAAAGCGGTGCCGGTCAGCTTCCTTGCGGGAGACGGTCGACTGTTCTTGCAGGTGTCTCGCGAACGAACCGCGATCGAGTGCCTCGACATCAAGACCGGCAAGCCCGTTTGGTCGACGCCGATCAAGGGTGGATCGAGGATCTCGGGATCGCTAATTCTGCTGGACAGCACCGCGTTGGTGTGTGCCGCCAGCAAAGGCAACTTCGCACTGTCCGCGAAGGATGGATCGCAACTTTGGGAATACAGCTACAAACTGATCGGACACGGCGGGAGTTACTCGAAAGTGCTCGCCATGAACGATTTGGTGTGGATTCACACGGCGGATTCGCAGGACTCGAAACAGTACGCCTGGGAGGGACTCGATCCGCTCACCGGGAAAGTTCAAAAGCGAATCGTGCAGCCGAAGGAATTCGGCATGAAACATCGCTGCAGCTATGACGTGGCGACCGACCGCTATTTCATGTGCGGTTCAATGGACTTCGCGGATTTGGCGAGCGGTCAATACAAACACTTTTCGGCCGGACGCAATTCGTGCCGGTCGGCGGGTCTGATCCCGGCGAACGGGATGATCTATACGTTTCCACACGCGTGCGGTTGTTACCCGATGCTGCGCGGGTTTCTTGGTTTCGAATGCGTGGACCATGCGGGTGGTTCCCCGGCGAAGGCTGTATCGGCGGAAGAGCGCTTGCAGGCCGGTCCCGCATACGACCTGCCGCTCGGCATACCGCAACTCTCGTCCGGCGACTGGCCGATGTATCGCCTGGACGCCAACCGGCGAGGCAGCACGGCGGCGCCCGGTCCCGCTCGGCTGGATCGGCTGTGGACGTCGGACGTTTCAGCCGATCACGGCAAGACGCTCGGTGAAGATTGGACCTTCAAGAACGGCGGCAGCGTGTCGGCACCGGTGGTGGCCGGCGGGCTGGCGTTTGTGGCGGCCACCGACGAACACCGCCTGTTTGCCTACGACGCCGCTACCGGCGAAATTCGTTGGACGTTCACGGCCGGCGGCCGACTCGACTGTCCACCGACGATTCACGAGGGAATGTGCCTGTTCGGTTCGCGAGATGGGCACATCTATTGCGTGCGAGCCGCTGACGGAGAATTGGCGTGGCGATTCCTGGCCGCGCCCGTGGATCGTCGCGTTCCCGCATATGGGCAATTGGAATCGCCGTGGCCGGTGGTCGGCGGAGTACTGGTCTACGACGGGTTGGCGTATTGCGTCGCCGGTCGCCACACCGGCGCGGATGGGGGGCTGTTTGTTTCGGCTGTGCAACCGCAAACGGGCAAGTTGGTGTGGAGCGGACAAGTCGAGGACTTCGACGGCGTGGCCGACATCCTCACCGGAGGCAATGGAACCGTACAAATGGCGTCTTGGACGGTGAACGCCAAAACCGGCGGGAAACCGGCATCGAGTGACCAGCGGTTGCGAGGTGGTCGGTTAGGTCTGCTCAACGCGGAGTGGTATTTGCGACCGATCGCCATGCGGAAGAACTTGCAGCAGTGGACGGTGGGAGACCGGCCCCGCGGCCAAATGCTGTCGTTCAACGCGGAATCAACGTGCGGCTACCTGGCTTGCTCGAACGTCTCAGGCGGCGATGGCGTGATGTCCGGCAACGCGGTGCTGTTCGGTTCGGGTCCGACGGACTCCGCCAAATGGAAATTGAACATGAGCCTGCATACGCGGGTTTACGCGATGGCGATGGCGGTCGATCGCCTGTATGTCGCCGGCAAGTTCTTCGACGGTGAAGCGGACAAGCAAGGACACTTCGCCGCTCGCATCTACAGCGTGGCCGGCGGCAAGTTGTTGGACGAATTCCAACTCACCGGCCAACCGGTGCATGACGGATTGGCGGTCGCACGCGAGCGTGTCTACATCGGCCTCGACAACGGCCAGTTGGTGTGTCTTGGAGCGGGCCAACGGGCGACGCAGTAGCGCGGAACTTGTTCCGTGAGTTGAATTGTTAGCTTAGGGGCGACGCTGAAATTAAACCGGCATTTGATGTAGTA
>JAQBZS010000339.1 GCA_027622115.1 Planctomycetota bacterium
CGTGACGGTCAGGTTTGTTCGTTGTATTTCGACCTTTTGAAGTGAATCATGCTCTGAGTGCTAGGCTGAGTCGTCGCACGCCGGTACACTCCGGCTTTCATGCGTTGTTCTGCGTAATTTGCGGGGAACGGCGCGATTCCTGCGTGTACCGAGGACAGGAAGAATGGGCAAGCAAAAATACCGGGTCGTACTCCCCAATCAATCGCCACCACCGCGGCAGAACGCCCCGACGCCAAGCGCGAATCCGCCGTCGCAATTCAAGGTGGAAGTCGGTCCGCCGTCCACATCGACGACCGAGAATGCCGGTGCGGGCTCGCAATCAGCGAATTCCAATCCGCGGACAATCGTTGCCAAGATTGTGCCGAGATCGAGCGTTTCCGCCGGGTCCGGGAATCAGGATGGCCCGCCACGTAGTCCGTCGAATCAGCCGCTCGTGGCGAGTTCGTCACCGCCACCACCGCATGCCGGGGCTGAATTCCGCATTTGGACGAACACGGACGGGCGGCAGGTCGAAGCCGCGTTGTCCGAGTACTTCGACGACGGGCGGATCACGTTGCAAACCCGTGATGGGCGGTCGCCCACGATTCCGCTCGCCATGTTTTCTCGGCCGGATCAAGACTACGTGACGCGTCTGCAACCGGTCGCTAGGCGAGTTCAGCCGCCCCGAATCGAGCACTCCGCCGGTGCGCAGCGGAACGAGTTGCGGGCATGGACCTCGCGTAAAGGCCAGCGAGCGGAAGCGGTGTTGGTGGCCGTCGATCACGCGCGAATGACATTGAAGACGCGTAACGGTCAAAACATCACCGTGCCGGTGGCCGAGTTCTCGGACGAAGATCAGGCCTATGTCACGAATTGGATGAAGTCGCCAGTTCCGTCATCGCCCGACGCTGGCCCCGCGCATGATGTTCCGCATGAGAGCCATATTGTCTCGCGAAACGATACGCCGGCCCTGATTCAAAACACCCAAGAAGCCCTCGTGTTGGGGGGCGAGTTAATGGACTGGTGGTCGAGCCACGCGAACGAGCTTGAGTTGGTCAACCTGTCCGCGAAGGGGGATCATCTTGTTGACATGCAGGCGTTCTTCACCACGATGCCGAGCAGTTCCGGGACCACGTCCGTGATGGGCTGCCTGCAAACCGCCCGCTTCCAACTCGATCCGAGCGCACCGGGCAAAGCCATCGCGTTGCAGTCCCTCAAGTCTGAATACGCACCTCGGGCCGGTTGGTTTCATCCCGACGGTCGACCGGCCGGGTTTGGCTATGACGCGATCCTTTACAAGGACAACGCTTCAGGGGCGATCGAAGCATTTCCAAACGGCAAGTCATCGACCGCCTTGGATTTCTCGACCGTCGGCGCTGCCCATGAGTGGCTGCTGCTGCAAGTCGACATCCACGACTTCTTGCTGGCCACGCCGATGAAGCCGATCGCCAAGTGGGTGGGTAAATTCGTCAAGGAATCGGCATACGTCGTGTCGCACGAGATGTACGCGAAACCGGTCGGAAACCCGCGTCCCGGCACGGTGGCTGAGTGCTTGTTTGGGTATTCCTTCCTTCCCTGCGGAGCCGTCAGCGGTCCGTTCGGTTTTGGACCGGGTCACTTCAAATCGGCGATCAAGCAGTTTCGATTCTCGTTGCTGGAAAGCGGCGAACTGGAAGTCACGCTGTCGTTTATCGTGTCTCCTCGGAGTCAGAAGGTGCTGAATCTATTCGGATTTGATCCGGTGTACACGATGGTCCATTTCATGAATGCGATCACGTTTGGACTGCTCGGCATCAAGAAGTTCGCACACAACGCGCTCGACAAGAACTTCATGACCGTCCACGGGCAAGTGCATCACAACTTCCTCAATGGGATGGAAGACTTTTGGACGAAACAACGCTGGGTTCCCGGCTGGCAGCCCGGCGCGTATTGACCGCTTCGGAATCGCGATCGATGCGAAGTGCGAATCGGCGGCCCATCCGCCGTTCGGTGGCAAGGATCAGCCGTCGTTTTCGAGGGGCATGAGGCCAAGTCTTGTTGTGAGTGGGCTTCATTAGCAAGGTGTCCCGATGAGTACAGTTGTTGAATCCCCCGCCGTTGAATCCTCCGTTGCCGAGTTCCTAAAGACCGTTCCGATTTTCGCAAACTCGCCGATCGAACAGCTTGAGGAACTCGCCCCGCACTGCGTCGAACAGCACTTCGCGCCGGGCGAATTGATCATTGAGCAAGGTCGGGTGATCGACGCGTATTACTTCCTTCGCCACGGCCGAGTTGCCGTTAAGGTCGATCGAGTCACCGGACGCGATACCGTGGCAATGCTTGACCCGCCGACACTCTTCGGAGAACTCAGCTGCATTACCGGCGAAGCGTGTTCGGCGGATATCGAAGTGGTCTTCGACACAACGGTGCTCAAACTTCCGAAGGACGCGCTACACAGCGTCGGCAAGACGAATCCGGAGATCCTGCTCGGGATGGTGCATTTGCTGGCGACGCGGTTGCACACCACGGTCGTTCAAGGTGCCCGCGCGGCCGATAAGCCGGTGGTGATCCTCAGGGAACACCCCAATTTTGAAGCGCCGTCCGCGTTCAGCGAAGGGCTTGTCATTGCGCTGGGCAGCCTGATCAACAAGCCTTCGTTGTTGGTGAGAATCGGTGACGTGAAAGGCAGCGAGCACGGTGATCTTCGGCAACTGGGACCACATGCGTTCTCATTCAACTGGCCTGCGAGCCTTCGTGAACTCTCTTTCGTCGAACACATCGCCGAGGCTGTTTCGAATTGGCAGGAGCGGTTCAAATCGATCGTGTTGTATCCGGTGGGCTGCGATCGGCTGGCGATTGCCGACCTGATTGATTCCCTGGGAACGGAACGCGGCGAATTGTTGGGTCCTGGCGATGCTTTTCCGCAAGCCGACAACAAGCATGAACGGTTTGTCGTGGGGAGCAGCACCGCGCCACAACTGCCGTTCCTGTCGGGCAATCAGCAGTTGCTGTTTGATGCTGCGGAATCGGAGAGCAACTACCTATTCCGACAGCTACCGCATGGTCAATTTCAACGGACCGTGGAATCGATCGCTCGGCATGTGTTTCGCATCCAAGTCGGTGTCGCGTGTGGCGGCGGCGCGGCTTGGGGCTTCATGCATATCGGTGTGTTGAAAGTGTTTGCGGAGGCCGGTGTTCCCATCGACGTCGTTTCCGGGAATTCGGCGGGGACGCTGATTGGCGGCCTATGGTGCCTTGGGAAATCGCCGGAAGAAATCCGCGAACACCTGCTGGGCATGACCAAGAGCAAGTTGAAGCTGTTCGAATTGCGACCGTGGAGACTGCACATGATTCGCGAGTCGACGGTGATGAAGAACTTCCAAAAGTTCTACGGCGACATCCACGTGAATCACATGCCGATGCCGTTTTGGGCGAACGCGTTGAATATCGAGGACTCCGAAGAAATCAACATCACGGACGGCCAATTGCGCGACGCCGTGCGGGCGTCGATTTGCCTGCCGGGTTTGTTTCCACCGGTTGTGGTCAAGAACAAGTTGGTGATTGATGCCGGCCTAATGGATTCCGTGCCGGTCAATCAAATCCGCGAGATGGGCTGTCGGTTTGCGATTTCCACGAATGTCATGCAAGAACCGAAAGGCCAGCCGCTCAGTCACAAGTATCCGTGGAACCTGTTGCCGGTCGTCTACCGCGCGATGATGTCGCAGGGGCACGCGGTTGGAGCGGCACGTTGCGAGCGGGCATCGGACGTCGTGATTCAACCGGATGCCGGCAAGATCACGATGCTCGGCTTTGACCGCGTGGACGAACTCATCGAATGCGGAATCCAGGCCGGCGAAAAGCACGTGCAATTGATCCAAACGGCATACACTCGCTTGAAAGAGCGGTGTTAGAATTCGCGAGTCTTGCCGTGTTCGGCGAACTGGTTCCGAGCATTCTTGCAGTAGGGCTCAGAATGAAGAGCGGATTTGCGATGTCATCCCCCGTGATACTTTGGTTGGAGAAACGCGACGAACGCTGGGCGGATTATAGAAAACTCCTGCATCGGATTGATGGCGAGTTGCAGTTTCATGGCCACAAAGCCGTGCAGGCTGCGGAGCAGGACTTAACGGCAACACTAGGCTCCGACACAGGCGATCCGTTCATGATCATTACCGATTCCTTCGGATTCGGCTTTGCGGAATTCGCGCGTGAACGTGCCCCCGGAATCGCAATCTTGGGATATAGCCGTCGAGCAAAGATGGAACGAGAGAAACTCGATCGCCTTCTCGAAATCGGAGTTCTTGACCGCTTCATTCCAAAGCCGGATTCGGCTCAGTTGGAAGCCGCAATTGCTGAATACTACCACGCACGCTGGGACCAACATGAAGTGGTCCGCTTCCGCCAGCATCAGAGAGCATCAAGTGACGAGGTATGTTCCGCGCTTGACTTGCTCTATCGGGAGTCAGTCCGGAACCCGAACGGTGTTACCGGCGCGGTGCAGTCGCTGGGACGGTTGGTCACGCAGAGATGCCAGTTGGGCTCGCCCGATGACATCGAGATTCTCTACCGCGAGTTGGCTATACTCCGGTCCGAACACGCGGCGAATCCGGGGAACCTGGAACTTGCTACCAAAATCGAATGCCGATTCGCGGACTTGCGCAGGTTACAGGAACAGGAAGCAGACGCTCTCGAGGATCGACTTCACAGTTTCCTCAAATTACCGCTCGGTGAGGCCGCGAAAACCCAGCAGCGTGCTGAAAGATTGATCCAAAAGTATGAAAATCGTACCACGCAAAACGGCGCCACCCAGGACGCCGACGATCCGACGTCACAATCCGGCTGAGACTGCCTATCAGCGATTTCGCCACTGTCTCCGTCGGGAATTCGGCTTCACATGCGCGTTTTGTCTTCTGCACGAAGCAGACTTCTCGCGTGACGGTTACACCGAAGGCACTCGCCAATTCTGGATCGAACACATTACGCCTCAGAGCGAAAGCGATGAGTTGCGCAATGTCTACTCCAACTGTGCTTTTGCCTGCCATTTCTGTAACCAGACCCGTAAGGCTAAGGCGGTCGAGACGGCGACTGGCGATCTGCTGAATCCAACCACTGCTGCTTGGGCTGACCATTTCGTAGCGACAGAGGACTTGCTGGTGCCGGTCGATGACGACGACGATGCCCCTGTATACGCACACGGCGTATGATCTCGACGATCCACGCAAGGTGCGTCTGCGCCGTGTCAGGCGCGAGGTATACGACGACCACTTCGAAACCAAACACAACTCGTCAATCACTCGGCGACTGTTGGCGCTGGCTGCGGGGCATTCAGCGGATTTGGAAGAAGCGATCGAGTTGATGGAGGAAGTCGAGTCACTACGTGCCTCTTCTAGAAGAGCCGAACGGGATTTGCGAGCGTGAGTTGTTCTGAGCGTTGGAGGCGAGATTGATTTTGAGGACTCGGGCGGCAGGACTACGGTGTTCACGCAATTAATCCGCCGTATCCAACTCCGCCCAGAATTCCGCTGCCGGCTTCTTCGCGTCGAATGACGTCCCCAGGGTTTGCAGCGTTGGACTATTTCGGATCACTTCAAGCCCGTGTTTGATGCGAGTCGGAGTGAACAGCAATCGTTGCAGCGGCACGTTGGCCAGGGGGCGCAAGTCCTCGATTTGCGAACCGACGATATTCAGTCGTTGCAGACTCCTCATGCCGGCAATCGGAGACAAGTCACGGACCGGTGTGTCTTCCACGTCCAAACTCACCAGCGACATGCCTGTCAGCGGAGTCAGATCTTTGACCTGGGTTCCCACCAGCCACAGCGTGTTGACTTTCATCGTCTTGAGCGGTGTCAGATCCGAGATCGGTGAACCGAGCAGATTGAGTTTTTCGAGCGTCATCCCGCTCAATGGGCTGAGGTCGGTGACTGCGGATCGCATCAAGTACAGCTCGTTCAGCGGCATGCCTTTCAATGCGGAAATGTCGCGGACGTTGGTGTTTTCGAGGCTCAACGTCTTCAGCGGCATGCCCGCAAGTGGTGACAAGTCGGCGATCTTTGTCTGAGAAAAGTCGGCTTCGGTCAGCGGCATGCCGGCCAGCGGTGAAATGTCGGTGACTTTGGTGGCGACCAAGGACAGACCTTCGAGCGGCATGCCTTTCAGCGGCCGTAAGTCGGACACGCTGGTTTCTTGCAGGATCAAGAACTTCAGCGGATGCCCGGCCAACGGCGACAAGTCTTCCACTGGTGTTCGACCCAAATCGGCTCCCGTGACCTGACCGCGGGCATGATGCAGTCGACCGGTGCCGACACCGAGTTTTTCGCGGATTTGCGAAATCGTGAGCGGCTGACCGTTTGTGGTGTTCGCGACTCCGCCGGATGCGTTGCCGCTCTCGCTCTGCGACTCGTTCGCGTCGCTGGTGGCCATTTGCGGTGGTTCGATCCGTGCTGGCGAATCGCCACAACCCAGTGACATCCCGAGGACCAGGACCGCGACGTATTCACCAATGTTGCTTCTCATGTGTTGCTTCCAAATGGACGTAGTGCGTGAACCGTGCAGCATAGCCGACCGCCTTCGCCGAGATCCCTGCCATGAAACGTGGTCGTCCATTGAATTGAGTTGACCTACGTGAGACACACAAGCTGTGTTATGAAAACGGATGCGATGTGTGCGATTGGTCCGACTCGGTGAATTTCGCGCTTGAAATGGCCACCTCGATGCAGTTTGATGGAGTCGACCGCAACTGAAGGGATTTGCCTCACTGTCGAAACTGGACATTGCGAATGCTCGACTGGCAATTGCGTCGCCCGCAGTTCCTCTGAAGTTGATTCAGTCGCTGTTCCGGCACGAAATCATTCGGAAGCTCCGGGCGGAGGCCCAGCCGACGAAACCGTCCCACTTGCATCACAATCTTGCATCACAATCTTGAGACCTTCGAACTGGAGTGTTTTCGGGTGACAGAGTCGTCTTCCGACGGTTCGGAACATCTAGTAGGCGAGTTTGTGCAACCGATCGTTGCCGGATCACGCCGCGAAGAGGGGAATTCGATGGGCATTGAAGTTCTTGCGAGTCCACCCAAAGTAGACCGCATTCCAGTCGCCGAATTGCATACCGGTTGCGTGTTGAAGTGCGCCGGCACCGGTCCCGCGCCGGGCCAGTATTTTCCACCGCGCGTCGATCGCGTTCCAGTCGCCGAATTGCACACCGGTTGCGTGTTGAAGTGCGCCGGTACCGGTCCCGCGCCAGGCCAGTATTTTCCACCGCAGGTGAATCGCGTTCCGGTTGCCGAACTGCACACAGGTTGCGTTCTGAAATGCGCCGGTACAGGTCCAGCACCCGGCCAGTATAGCCCGTTGAACTAAGTTCAATTCACGAGTTTGCACACGAAAGGCACCGGCACGGACCGTGTTGGTGCCTTTCTTCGTGGATCGATTGACGTTACTAGCCCGGATTATTCACTGTAGGGTGAGTCGAGGTCGTAAACCGTTGGTGCGTCATCAGCAAACCAATTCACGTCGAAATCGCGCTGCA
>JAQBZS010000340.1 GCA_027622115.1 Planctomycetota bacterium
CGAGTGCCAAGAGCCGACAATTCTCGGAGTGGATGGCCTGCCGGTTCATCGCATAGCGAAGTGACCGTTCGAGCTTCGATTTCCCGTCCAGGCTCAATTCGCTTTTAACGAGGAAATCTTGAGCGCCTTCGCGAAGCGATTCGATGGCGGTCTGATCGTTTTCGCAACCCGTCAAGACGATCAACGGCAGATCTGGAGCCAACTTGCGGATTTGACGCACGGTCTCAATGCCGGAAATGTCCGGCAGCCCTAAGTCGCTGATCATCGCGTCATACGGCTGTTCGGCAAGCCGCGCCAGGGCATCTCGAAAATAGAGGACATGGTCGAACTCGAACTTCGCGGATGTGGCGAGTTGGAGATCGCGTTGGACCAATATCGCTTCGCGGGGATCGTCTTCCAACAGAAGTACGGTGTGAACTTTCTGTGGACTCATGTTGCATCTCAAGTGTTGAAGCCAGTTGTAGGAAGTTGTAGACCCGACTGAACTGCGAACCGTTTTTTATATGCACTCCACCGGCCCCGTTCCGGTGGAGTGCATCCTGCGATGTGCAAGCGTGCGGTAGGAAGACTCGGCGGTTGACAAGGGCATTCAGTCGCGTGCGTTGAACTTTTCTCAAGTCCCGTTCGCCGACCCATCGAAAGAACCAGCCGACCGCCAAGCAGGCAATCACCATCAACGCGAGCAGGCAACTGTATCCAAGCATGGACCACATTGTCGGACCATCCCCATTGAGAAATCGGATGTCTCGGCAAGCAACTGGGGCTCAATCTCCCGCGTGGAACTCGCCGGAAACAGTGATCTCACAAGTGTAGCGCAGGCGTGGAACGGATCGGGAATCCTACTTCTTACCCGTCGGCGAATCCGAGAGTTTGCAGGCCCTCTTCCGCGGAGGATCTCACGTCGGTGTCCTTGTCGTTCAACGCCTCACGGAGCAGCTTGGGATCGAAAGCCCTGCGGAGTTGTTGTTCGCCCCAGTCCGTGAACGGCTTCTTGATGATTTCGAGTGTGTCAGTCAGTTCCGTAACCCAAGAGAACGTGGCCGAAACGCGAGTCCGCTGCTCTTCCGCTGAAGTATGCGTCACTGGAAAAGACCTGACATCGCAAGTGACTCGGGTTCGAAGCTCGTGCAATGCGAAAACAAGTTCCGATAGGATGAGCGTCGAACCGTGATCGAATTGACCATATCAAACCGACAGCGACCGGACCCACAACACATGAGTCAGCACGCCGAACGCAGCAAACTGGGCACCATCTTGACGATCGTGTTTATCGTCGCACTGCTGATGGGGCCTGGGCCTGGAGTCATGCTGGTGCGAGGAACGACGTTTCTCGGATTTCCCGCGATCTACGCGTGGGGCCTGCTGTGGTATGCCGTTGAAGTGGCGGTTGTGGTCATAGCGTTTTGCTGCGTGTGGACCGACGACGATGCCGAAGGCGCCGACACGGACTCGGTCTCCGCTTGAACCGCTTCGTGCTCCGCGTGTTGAATTCACTCATCCGGCGCTCGCGAACGACATCACTGATCGCGCGGCAGCCTCTCCCACTTTGATGGAACACCTTGCGATGCACTCATTCTCGTTCCTGCGTCATCCGCTCTTGGCCGCCGAGGACACCCTTGGGGAATCCGTGTCCGATCTTGGTTCAACTCCGTATTACGTCATGGTCGGGTATCTGGTGCTGTTGTTGGTGCTGGGCCTTTTCGGATGGCTGAAGAGCAAAAGCGGAGAAGAAGACTATTACTTGGCGGGCCGCAGCCAGGGTTGGATGGTTTCTTCGCTGACCATCATGGCCACGTTCTTCAGTTCGTTCGCACTGTTGGGGGCACCGGGCTTGGTGTATCGCGAAGGCGTGGTGTTCGCGCTGTTCAGCCTGAACGTGCCGGTGGCCGGCTTGAGTGTGTATTTGCTGGGTGCCCGCATCTGGAAATTGGGGCGAAAGTTCGGCTACGTGACTCCGGGCGACATGGTGGCCGACTACTACGGCAGCAAGTCGTCGCTGCGACTGCTGGTGGCCGTGGCCGCAGTTTTGTACGCGATTCCCTACGTCGTGATGCAGATTCAAGCAGGCGGCCTGCTCTCGCAGGACTTGTTCGGGGAAGAGTACTTCGACCGCGGTGCCATTATTCTGGCCGGCATCACCACGCTGTACATCATGATCGGCGGCATGCGGAGTGTCGCCTGGACCGACCTAATCCAGGGCTTGTTGTTGATCGCCGGGATGTTGGTCAGCGGGTTCGCGATGTTCCTGGTGTTCGACGGACCCGGCAATTTCGCCGAGGCCATCACCACGGAATTGCCGGAATCTTCATTGACCGTTCCCGGCACGACCGGGCTGTGGACGTGGCCGATGCTGTTCACCGTCTGCTTGTTGGGGTCGGTCGGTTCGATGGTTCAGCCCGCGCAATGGATGCGGTTTTACTCGGCCAAAGACACCAAGACGCTCAAACGCGGGGCGTTGGTGTTTGCCGCCGTGTTGACGACGTGCTTCATCTTGGGCGTGATGCTGATCGGACTCGCGGGCCAAGTGCTGTACCCGTTGGAATACAGTGCTCAAGAAACGGTGGCGCAAAAGGACGGTGAAACACTGGTCGATGCCGGTCCACAAAAGTTGGACCAACCCGTGCCAGAGGAATTCCAGGAACACTTCAAGTTCGTTCCCGCCGATCCCGCGAAACCGGGATCCACCGGCCAGGTGACTTGGAAATGGTCCGGCAAGTCGAAGGAGTTCGACGCGGAATCCACGGTGACTCGACTATCGGCGCTCAGCGACAACGCAGCTTACAAGGCGGCCGTCGGTAAGTTGCCCGAGTCGATCACGGAGGGTAAACGTCGACCGGGCGTGGCACCGAATCCCAATGTGTCGGAATTCGACGCGATCCTGGTCACGGTGCTCAAGAAACAACTGCCGGCCCGTTTGGGCAGCTTCGGCGCACTCTTCGCGTCGTTGATCTTCGTGGCGATCATGGCGGCTTCCATGAGTACCGCCGACAGCAACTTGCATGCGATGTCCGCCGTGTTGACTCGGGACATCTACGATCAATTCATCGACAAGAACGCCAGCGAGAACCGTCGAGTTTGGGTTGGCCGCATCGTCATCATGTTGGCGACGGCGCTGGCATTGGCTGCGGTGATCTACGGACGCAATCCCGAAATCACCGCCAAGTACGACTTCATGAAGATGATCGCCAAGATGGGTTTAATGGCGATTGCATTCTCGGCCCAACTGCTGCCCATCGCGATCGACATCCTGTTTCTTCGCAAAGGCACGGGAAAAGGCGCGGCGGTCGGTCTGGCTATCGGTTTGCTGGCCACGTTTCTGATGGGACCGCTGTTTGGAATTCTCGCCGACGCGACTCAGATCAGCGTATTGCAGGATCTCGTGAAGACATTCGGCGGGCTGAAGTTCGCCAATATGCACGGCTCGGTCTGGGGTCTCGTGCTCAACGTCCCGGTGTTTGTGTTGGTCAGCCTGGTAACCGCGAAGCCCGATCCGGAGAAAGTCCGACAGTACGAAGAGGTCTTGTCCCGATGATTCTCGAAGGGATCGTCACCACCACGAACGACGATGGTTCGATCAATGTCGCGCCAATGGGGCCGATCGTCGATGCATCAATGCAGCGTTTGCATTTGCGTCCGTTTCAATCGTCGACCACCTACGCGAATCTCAAACGAGATCGCGTGGGTGTGTTTCACGTCGTCGATGACGTGCTGTTGCTGGCCCAAGCGGCAATCAATTGCCTGACTGAAACTCCGCCGACGTTTCCCGCCACGATCGTTTCCGGCCACGTCTTGGCGGATGCGTGCCGTTGGTACGAGTTCCAAGCCGTCGAAATTGACGATCACGAACTGCGGACGCACATTTTCGCCGACGTGGTGCATACGGGGCGGATTCGAAACGTCTTCGGGTTCAACCGAGCCAAGCACGCGGTGCTCGAAGCGGCCATCCTGGCGACTCGCTTGCACATTCTGCCGCGAATTGAAGTCGAAGCAGAAATGGCTCGGTTGGCGATTCCCGTGGAAAAAACTGCGGGAGACCAGGAACGTGAGGCGTTTCGGTTGATCGCCGAATACATCGACCGTTGTGAATAAGATGTCACCGAGGCGTCGTTTCACCGATACGTCCCTGCTACGCAGTGGAAGCCGTCCAAACCGAACTCTATCATCAGAGTCGCGGCGGCAAGTGGTTCCCGTTTTTCCGGTGACGTGGGCGACTGGAACTCGGTTCAGAAAACGCGGGAATTGAGGACTTCGGGGTCAGGCTTACGACTTTCAGATTTGGCGGGATGACGGTCTTGATGAATCCAAAGTCCAACCCCCGCCAAATCTGAAAGACGTAAACCCGACCCCGGAAATCGGTTGGCCAATCATGCACACTCGCCGCAGTTTTCTGACGCAATCCGGCTGGGGCTTTGGTGGCCTCGCGCTGGCCGCCATGTTGCAGGACGAACAGCCCGCTCGCGGGGACTCCGGAACCGGCGGAGTCGTCAAAGTGCTGCATTACCCGCCGAAAGCCAAACGCATCGTGCAACTCTTCATGGGTGGGGCCGCGAGTCATCTGGATTTGTGGGACTACAAGCCCGATCTGTGGAAACATCACGGCAAGCCGTCGGATTTCGGTGAAAAGGTCGAAGCCTTTCAGAACGGGTTGGGTCCGTGGATGAAATCGCCGTTCGCGTTCGAACCCTCGGGCGAATGCGGCAAGCAAATCAGCGACGCCGTGGCTCCGCTGCGCGATTGCGTGGACGACATGGCGTTCGTCCACAACGTGATCGGCAAAACGGGCGTGCATAGCCAAGCCACGTATCTGCAAGCCACCGGATTCCAGCGGCCCGGTTTTCCCGGCATGGGATCGTGGATCAGCTACGGGCTGGGATCACTCAACGAGAATCTGCCGACATTCGTGGTGCTGCCGGATCATCGAGGCTACGCCAGCAACGGACCGAAGAACTGGGGCTCGGCGTTTCTACCCGCGAGCACGCAAGGGACGACGATCTTTCCGCAGCGCGACAATCCGATCGAAGATCTGTTGCCTCGCGCCAAGTTCGTGACTCAACAAAGCCACGCGGAGGGCTTGTCGTTGCTGAAGCGGTTGAATTCGAAATACGAAGAGCAACGTCCCGGCGACGATCGCCTGGAAGCTCGGATCCGGTCCTATGAACTTGCCGCCAAGATGCAATTGAGTGCCCCCGAAGCCTTGGACATTTCGGGCGAGCCGAAACACATCTTGAAGCTTTACGGGTTGGAACATGCCGGACGGAACTATCCCGCGACGATCAACCCTGAAGAAGAAGCGGAGTATTTCGGTCGCAAGTGTTTGATCGCTCGCCGGATGCTGGAACGCGGCGTGCGGTTCATTCAGATTTGGTCCGGCAACGACAACAGTTTTCCGCGCCGAAACTGGGACAGCCACGAAGACATCGAGCGCGATCACAAGCCGCTCGCGCTGGGCATGGCGGTGGGCACGGCGGCTCTGATCAAGGACTTGAAACAGCGCGGGTTGATGGAAGACACGATCGTCCTGTGGACCACGGAATTCGGGCGGATGCCGTCCTCGCAAGGCAGCAAGGGCCGAGACCACAATCCGTACGTGTTCACCAATTGGCTGTGCGGCGGCGGCATCAAGGGCGGCACAACGTATGGGCCTTCGGATCAATGGGGCTACAAGCCGCTGGATCGCGAGAACCCCACGCAGGTCTACGACATCCACGCCACGGTGATGCGGCTGATGGGGTTGGATCACAAACGAGTCACCGTGCGACATAATGGCATCGATCGCCGGCTGACCGACGTCCACGGTCACGTGATTCAGGACTTGATCGCGTGAAACCCACCAAGAAACCTCGTTCCGGCACCACTCCCAAATCAGCGGATAAACGCGAAGCCGCAAAGCGCAAGCGATCTCCGAAGCCCGACGCGAAAACCGCGGACATCTTTGGCGACGTCGCACCCGAGGAATCGCCGGTATCTCTCGATGCCCAGCCGGCGGACGGGGACCGAGATTCGGCGTTGCGGATTCCGAAGTCGGGGATCAACTGGTTTCTCGGATCGTCGGCCGTGCTGCTGTTGGGCATGGCGTTGCAGCTCGGTTTGCTGGTGTATGCGATGTACGTGCTGCTGGGCGTGTTGGCCGTCAGTCGCTATTTGACTCGCGAATGGGTCGGCAGTCTGGAGGCCACTCGCGAATGCAATCGTCATGTCGCGGAAATCGGCGACAAAATCGCCGTCATCGTCAACGTCAAGAACACGGGCAAGCTGCCGATCGCCTGGATGCTGATCGAGGACTCGTTGCCGCGCGAGGCCCTCCAGCAAAAGCCGCCGCGAATCAAAGTCGAGAAGAAACGCCAACAGCTGTTGGAACTGGCGCCGGGCGCTCAAGAAAGCATGCCGTATCAAGTCACGTTTCAAATGCGTGGCTATTACCAGATCGGGCCGCTGCTGGTGGAAAGCGGCGACTTGTTCGGTCTGCATCGCAAGTACTTGGTGCTGAGCCGCACTTCATTCTGGTGTATCCCAAAGTCGTGGCGCTGGTGGGTTACCAATTGTCGTCGCGGCGGCCGATCGGCGAGATTCGAATTGCCCATCGCTTGTTCGAGGATCCGACGCGCATCTCCGGGGTTCGGCCATATCAACAAGGCGATCCGCTCAACCGCATTCACTGGCGAGCGACCGCGCGGACCGGCGTGCTGCACTCGAAGACTTACGAACCGTCGTCCGTGGCCGGGATGTCCTTGCTGCTCGATTTTCACAAGGCGGTGTATGACGCTCGCGGAGAACCGCACCGGTCGGAGTTGGCGATCACCACCTGTGCGTCGCTGGCCAACGCGATGTCGATCATCGGTCAACAGGTCGGCTTCTTCACGAACGGCCGCGACGCCGTGGACCGCATCCGTTTGGAAGGTTGGAAGCATGAATTCCAAACGCGCGACGCGGCTCAGGCGGATTTGGGCGAGCTGTCCGACAGCGATCGCTTGCGTCCGGTCGAAGTCCCGACTCAGCGGGGAACGGATCAGTTTGGTCAGATCCTGGAAACGCTGGCTCGCGTGGAACAGACCGACGGTTTGACGTTTCCGCAACTGGCGCTGGAAGTGGCTGCCCGCTTGCCTCGCGACGCGACGGTCGTCGCCGTACTGCCGGACGTGTCCGAAGACACGGCGATCTCGTTGGGATCACTTCGCCGTCGAGGCTTCGCGGTGACGGCGATCCTGGTGATGTATCGTAACGAAGCGAATTTCGCGGAATGCGTGGGTCGACTGCTGGTCGAGGGCATCGAAGTTCGCCAGGTCGAGAGCGAGCAACAAATCGCCAATCTCTGCGCCGAACGAGCGGTGTTGTAACGTGGCTCGGTGGCGAAAGCTGAGGTTCAAGCCGTATTGCCGTGTGTTTTCAATGCGGCAAGAATGCGGTGGAAGGGGTCGGGTCGTTCAAAGCATCTCAGTCCGGCAGCCGGACACATCTTGGCAA
>JAQBZS010000341.1 GCA_027622115.1 Planctomycetota bacterium
CGTCTCCCGTGACAAGGACGGGCACTCTTGCCCGTCTCCCGTGACAAGGACGAGCACTCTTGCCCGTCTCCCGTGACAAGGACGAGCACTCTTGCCCGTCTCCCGTGACAAGGACGGGCACTCTTGCCCGTCTCCCGTGACAAGGACGAGTACTCTTGCCCGTCTCCCGTGACAAAGACGGGCACTCTTGCCCGTCCCCCGTGACAAAGACGGGCAAGAGTGCCCGCCCTACGGTCACCGGAAAACGGGAACTGCTTCTCCGCCACTCTGCCTTCGTTCGTGGCGTAATTGACACCCTTCCTCGAGGTTCTAAAATCGCCGGTTTTCCTTCGCTCGACCTACCATCTCGGGCATTTCACCCGTCTTCGCCATCTGATCGCGGACGTCTCGACCCACCCTAGTCAAACGTGCTTCGCCGTGGTCACGGTGTCGACGCTCCCCAGGAATTCTCGTGCAAGAAGCGATTCAAAAGGCTGAAGTTCTGATCGAGGCTCTGGGTTGGATCCGCAGGTTTCGAGGACGGCATGTGGTCATCAAGCTCGGTGGCAGCGCGCTCGATCAACAAGACGCCGTTAAGAGCCTGCTCACCGACGTCATTTTCATGGAAACGGTCGGCATGAAGCCGATTTTGGTCCACGGCGGCGGCAAAGCCATCAGCCGAGCCATGAAGGACGCCGATATCGAACCCAACTTCGTGCAGGGTCGTCGCTATACCGATGCCGCCACGCTTGATATCGCGTGCCGCGTGCTGACTCGGGAAGTTTGCCAACCGCTCGTGGACGAAATCATCCGGCAGGGCGGCCACGCGAAACCGCTGCACTTCGGCACCGACAATTGTCTCGTCGGCGAACGACTCACGCTCAAGGCGGACGACGGCTCGGACCTCGACCTTGGCTTTGTCGGTCACGTCGCGGACATCAATCGCAAACTGCTCGAAGAGACGTGCCAGGCAGGGATCATTCCCGTGATTCCGTCGATCGCTGTCGATCGATCCGGGCAGCGGTTGAACGTCAACGCCGATACTGCAGCCGCAGCCGTCGCTCGTTTGTTGCGAGCCGAGAAGTTGGTTTTCTTGAGCGATGTGCCGGGCATTTATCGCGACATCAATGACGAGACATCGTTGATGTCGCATTTGGATTGGGCGGGATGCCGCAAGTTGATCGCCGAGGGCGTCATTGATGCGGGCATGTTGCCCAAAGTCGATGCCGCTTTGGAGGCGTTGGACGCCGGCGTGCAGAAGGTACATATCGTGGACGGTCGGATGTCGCATTCCGTGTTGATCGAAGTGTATTCCAACACCGGCGTCGGCACGGAGATCGTTCGACGCACGACCGAGTCTCGCGGTTGAACAACCGAACCACCACACAGGCACACTTGTCGGTGAGTCTTTGTCGTCGCACGACCGCGACTCACCACTTTCACTCAGGAGATCAACGTGTCGGATTCAGCCCCCTTGTCGAGCGAACAGACCATCGAACTTTTCAAGAAATACGTCATTCCAAACTACGGTCGCTATCCGATCAGTTTGGTGCGAGGCGAAGGTTCGTATGTGTGGGACGCCGAGGGGAAACGTTATTTGGATTTGTTCCCCGGCTGGGGCTGCAACATCTTGGGCTATTCGCCGAAGCGCGTGGTGCAGGCTTTGCAAGAACAGGTCGCCCAATTGATCCACATTCCGAATACGTGGTACACGCAGCCGCAGGGCGAGTTCGCGGAAATCCTCAGCACGCGCGGCTTCGGCCAGTGTTTCTTTTGCAATAGCGGTGCCGAGTCCATCGAAGGTGCCATCAAGCTGGCTCGGCTGCATTCCGCCGACGGCCGCTACAAGTTGATTACGTTTGAAAACGGCTTTCACGGGCGAACGTTTGGAGCCGTGACCGCCACGGCTCAACCCAAGTATCACGCCGGGATCGGCCCGATGATGGCCGGGTTTCAATACGCTCCGTTCAACGATTTGGAAGCGGTCGAAAAACTCATCGACGCCGAAACATGCGGCATTCTGTTGGAGCCCGTGCAGGGCGAAGGCGGCGTCAACATCGCCACGGACGAATTCCTCGTGGGCCTGCGGCGGCTGTGCGACGAGCACGGATTGTTGTTGATCTTTGACGAAGTACAAACCGGCATGGGCCGCACGGGCACGTGGTTCGGTTATCAACAGACCAGCGTGCGACCGGACATCATGACCATGGCCAAGGGCATTGCCGGCGGTGTGGCCTGCGGGGCGATCATTGCCGACACCGAAATCGCTCCCAGCTTGCGACCGGGCATGCACGCCAGCACATTCGGCGGAAACCCACTCGCCATGGTGGCCGGCATCGCCACCGCGCGAACGATCGAAGAAGACGGGTTGCTCGAAAACTGCAAGCGAATGTCCGACCGCTTTCGGACGCACTTCGAGGCACTCCAGAAAGAGCTGCCGGTCATCAGCGAGCTGCGAATTCGCGGCATGATGATCGGTATCGATTTATCGATCCCATCGACGCCGGCGGTCGCCAAGTGCATGGAGCGCGGGCTGCTTGTGAACGCCACGCACGACACGGTTTTGCGGTTGCTGCCGCCGCTCAACGTGACCGAGGAACAAGTCGACGAAGGAGCCGCCATCATCGCGGACGTCCTTCGCGAAATGGCCACCGGAATTGAAGACTGACGGAATTTTTGATTTTGATTTTCGAAGCAACACGGTTCTCGACGAACTGCTCCAGAGAATTGTGCGCGTGCAGCGCGATCGACGCGCGGATGTTTTTGCTCCAATTCCGAATGCGCCGCCGGACCCGTCGAAGATGCCCAATCGGCGGACGATGAGATCGTCGAAGGAATCCCGAACACGCGATCGCAGGGTTGAAACGCGAGTTCGGGCCCCGGAGTTCATTGAACAGGCCGTGGTCGTTTTACTGTCGTGGGCTTTCTGCGGACTCGGCGTTGACGAAAATATGCCTCACATCGTGACGAATTCGAATCCGCCTACACCCCGGCGTATGCTGAGCGGCCCCCTCAACTTTCGGAGTCACACCGCATGAAAATCAACCAAGTCATCTGTCAAATCCTTCGCGTTCCGGCTGTGGAAGCCAAGACGGCGAGTAGCCAAGACGCTTGTGTCGTTCGCGTGCGGACCGACTCCGGCTTGGAAGGGATTGGCGAAGCAGACGCGTCACCCGAAGTGGTTCAGTCCATCATCGACGCACCTTTCAGCCACAACATCGCCTGTGGATTGCGCGAGATCTTGATCGGCGAAAACCCGCTGGAAACGGAACGGCTGTGGCAGAAAATGTATCGGCGTACGATGTACTTTGGCCGGACGTCGGTGGCGATTTCCGCGATGGCGGCGGTGGATTTAGCTTTGTGGGACATCAAGGG
The DNA here is from genome assembly GCA_027622115.1 of Planctomycetota bacterium. Taxonomy (GTDB): domain Bacteria; phylum Planctomycetota; class Planctomycetia; order Planctomycetales; family Planctomycetaceae; genus JAQBZS01. Next base: position 3,355 of record JAQBZS010000341.1, read on the forward strand.
GAAACACTTCGGCGAACCAATCCACCGGCTGCTGGGCGGCAAACAGCATGATTCCATCAAAGCGTACGCATCGATCCTCTTCGGTCGAAACGCCGACGAGACCGCGGAGATCGGTCGGCGCTGGACAAACGCCGGCTACCGCGCCGTCAAATTTGGTTGGGAGCCGATGGGAGAAAGCGAAGCCGTTGACATCGACCTGGTGCGGGGGGCTCGCGAGGGTGTTGGCGACGCAACATTGTTGATTGACGCCGGCTGCGTTTGGGACGCGCGGACAGCGCTGCGCCGAGCACATTCGTTTGCGGAATTCGGTATCGAATGGCTCGAAGAACCGCTACGAGAAGACAACATCGACGGCTACGTTTGGCTGCGTGACCGATCTCCGGTGCCGATCGCATCCGGCGAGGGCGAATGTGGTCGAGAAGCGTTTCGTCCACTGCTGGATCGCCGCGCGCTGGACGTCTATCAGGTCGACCTCTCGCGCAACGGCTTTACGGACGCCGCGTACATCCGCGCTCGGATCGAGGACATAGGGGCGCGGCCCTGCAATCATTTTTACACGTCACCGATCACGGCCGCCGCCAGTTTGCATTGGCTGAGCACTTGCCGCGATGCGTTCTTATTCGAAGACTGTGTCGAGGATTCACCGATTCGAAACGAGTTATGCCACGAACGCATCCAAGCGGAAAACGGCATCATCCAAGTCCCCGATCGACCTGGCCTCGGCGTGACCTTGAATGAAGACGTTGTTTCGCAATTCTTGGTATCCGAGTCCACATGACATCCGTCCGGCGGCATGGACAGTACAGATGATAAAACCGGCTCTTGTAATCTCAATCCAGTCGCCCGTTGTCTCGAACCACAACACGCGGGGTCTAGAAGCTATCTGAAAAAGGGGACTGACCCTCTCCGGCGTTCCGTTTTCGTCGGTATTTAGCGACGCATCCAAAGGGTCAGACCCCTTTTTCAGATAGCTTCTAACCAATCAAGGCTTCATCGCTGCTTTTCTAATACGTCGCCGAAGAATCGAAGCATTGCAAAACGCTACGCGTGCGATTGATACGATCCAGCCCGTCGATAGGCTTCGATTGACTCGTCGGCGACTTTCCACCATCAAACATATTGATGGGCTGCCTGCGAGGGATCGGAGGGATGAAATCAGCGATCACTCGCACGCACGGCTTGGCCTGGGCGCGGTCCTTGGAATCCCAGCCGATGACGAAATCGATCGATCCATGAAATTAAGGAAGCTGGCAACAAGCAGATCGAGCTGGTGGTCTATCCCGGCGTCGGCCACAACGCTTGGACACAAACTTACAGCAATCCCAAGATCTACGAGTGGCTACTGAAACACTCCCTGCGCGTGACGCCGGCCTCGAAGCCAGCCGAATAGGTTTCTATTCCATTGGCACGTTGAAGCTGGACGGCAACGGAATCGTTTACAACTTCATTCCCGATCGCAGCATCGACGGCATGTGGCTTGACGTGGAAGGCGAAAGTTTATTGCTACGCACCTGGGTGGTATCAAAAAAATGAGATTCAGTGGCCGCCAGACTAACGGAGAATGATCATGAAACCATTGCTAGTCCAATCGCCGACGTCCATGCGACCGCGAGCCTTCCCGGTAGGTCTGCGACGAATTCGACGAGTTCAAACGCAAAAGCGAGTGCGAGTGGAAAATGCCGTGCCTTGGCTGTGCTTCGGGATGATTCTGTCGTTTGCCGGCATCGGGGTTCCGTCCCCGACGTTTGCAGGCGACCCTGCCACAGTCGCCCAGCCGCTCGTCATCGAGTTTGCGTACTTAGGTGGTATCGGTCAGGAAATCGCGGTCGCCGAGGGGACAGAGTTCGAAGTGACGACACGCGGGCACGGCGATCATTTGAAGGCGTCGGGCCGAATCGGACGTGTCCAAGATGAGCAGGTCGAACTCGTGTTGACGTTACATGCGGGCGAGCGGCAAAACGAAGCAGGCGCCAAGGGTCGGCGCCTGTATTACGAGAGCTTGCCCCTTGGCAGGTTTCATGGGCTTGGCAATGTACGTGGCAACCCTTACCTGGACTCAGTATGGGTTCGGCGAGGGGTTGATCCGGTCCCCGCACTTCTCGTCAATCTCCGCCGCCTGGACAAGAATTCGCTCCTCGGCGCTTCGTATGCTAAGAAATTGCGAGGCGACGCCAGCGGGCTTATCCCGGAACTGATTCGTGTGGCGCAAGGAGGCGATGACGTCGTACGGAAGGCGTCCGCGCTCAGAGATGTCGAGTTGCAGGAACTGCGCAGGGTCTGTGCGACCGCTCTCGGACACGTGGGTCAAGGTTCGCCCAAAACCGCAAGGGCGCTGCAAACGATTTTGGCAGGCGACGACGACGACCGGTTACGGATCGCGGCGGCCATTTCGCTCTGGAAGATTGCGAAACATCAGGACGCACTGACGTTCCTGGTGGGCAGGTTGAGTGCGCCCGACCGCGTCAGCGCGCTGGTTGCGCTGGCCGAGATCGGCCCGGAGGCTGCGAGCAGCGGGCTCTCGATCGTCCCGCTGTTGAATGACCCAGCCAAGTCAACACGTAACTGGGCTGCGTGGGCTCTCTGGCGCACCACGCGTGATCCGCGGGCCGTGCACGTGCTGATCGCGGCCCTGAAGGGCGGCGATCTTTCTGCGGGCGAGAAGCTGGGTCTGATCGGCTATCCCGCGGCGCGGCGGGCTGCGCCGCTGCTGGCCGGCATGGTCTTTCGCGAATATCCCTACCATGTGGCGAAGGCGCTCAGGCAAGTCGACCCGGATGCGCGCCAAAGTCTGCCGTTGATCGTGCAGGAAGTCAGAAGGAATAACGGGCGCGGTGCCGACGCGGCGGGCAAAGTGCTGGCGAGTTATGGCCCACAACTGTTGCCGGCCTTGCGTGATTTGTTGCAGGAGGGGGACGAGCATGCGCGGGGCCTCGCCATTTCCGCGCTGTGGCACAGCGCCTCCGACCCGGCCGCGGTCGATACGCTGGTCGACGCGTTGCAGCACGCCGATTCGAAAATTCGACGAGCTGCGGCGTCGACTCTCGGGAACATGGAGCCTGGAGGGATGGCGACCGACCTGAGGCCCGCGATACCTGCCCTGGTGAAAGCGATCAACGATGACGCCGAAACCGTACGCGAGGCAGCGGCCGTCGCACTTCAGGAGATCGGACCACCCGCCGTGCCGGCGCTTCAACACGAGTTGAAACAAGGAAACGAGCGCACCCGCCAGCGGGCCGAGCAGATCCTCAAGGAAATCAAGGAAATTGCCGAAATGGACAACTGAAAATAAAGAATCGTGGACCAACCCAATGCCCACCACACCACACCACACTAAAAACGAGTCAAGCACATCGAAGGCGTGGGGCACCTACACGACTCATATTCCCCCGCTGAGTGAAGCAACCGACATCAAAGCAGATTATGACGATCGGCGTCGAAGACAATTCAGACACATGTAGAGATCCGTTCATAGTGCAGTATCCAGTGCGGACTTTTTGGTGACAGACCGATTCGTTTGAATATCAACTCGCATCCGTTGAGGAATGACTCTCATGCAAATCTCTAAATAAATAAGGGGCACCCGCAACGTATAGCCATCGACAAGTTGGCCGCCCCTTGATTTCATCTCGATCAAGATTCCGGCGACGACGCCGTGGATATGGGATGTCGATTTCCGTCGTCGCGATCCAGAGATTGCCGAATGCTGACAGGGTTTTGTTGCGAAGCAGCCTGTTGCCTCGTCCAACGTCAGGAACAGCCTGACCTGCGAAGAAATACATCGCATCTTCTTGTTATTCCTCAAGCATGATACGCGAATGTCCCCACGGGACTCTAGCTTTCTTCGTTTGATTCCCTCCGTTCATTTCATGCGGCTGCCAACGATTCGAAACTAACTTGAATCTTAGTCCCGAGAGGGGATTGCCGCGATTGCGGCGCGTCCGGCAATCGCAAGTTGAAATGACCGGTGAATCATCATCTCGACATGCCGCTGAAGGCCATGCCTAGATTATTCTCTACGCGGCCAATAATGGCACATTCTCAAAGGTCTGAAACTTCAGCGTCATGAGTG
>JAQBZS010000342.1 GCA_027622115.1 Planctomycetota bacterium
CTCCGCGCCGGAAACCCCGCCCACCAGGCCGTTGTAGTAGCTGAGGTAGCACGGTCGCATGTGAACAAGACCGAAACCCTGCATGGCGACAATCGACCATACCCCGGCAATCGCAATTCCGCGTTTTAGGCGGCAAGCCACGAAGTCGATCGAAATCGAAACACCGCGTCCGACGAAAATCGCCCACAGCGGAAAGCTCACCAAAAACAGCCGAGGTCCATCGTAGACCGCGATTCCGGGAAGGCTCAGCACAATCATGGGCAACATCAGACTGCCCAAGATCAGTTGCTCGGCCGAAGTCATCCCCGCACGAATCGCACACCACAGACCGGCTACGCCGAAAAGTTGCAATCCGATCGGCACCGTTGTCACGAACATGAGCGGAACGTAATGCCAAGGGACGTCGCGATCCGCGATCTTTTCGCCGAAGTACCACACGTAGAGCTGAACTCGTTCCGTGGTCTGGGCGAAGTATTCAACCGCATGGTTTACTGGGTCGAGCCACAACCAGGGCCAACCAACGAACAAGATCGTGAGCGACGTCACACCCCAAATCACGATTCGACCGATTGACTTACGGCCACCGTGAAACAGGCACCACAACAGGATCACCGGCCCCAAGAACACCGCCTGGATCTTTGTGAGAAGTGCGAGCCCCGTGATCAGTCCAGCGACGAACGGAGTCTTCCGGGTCGCGGATCGAGGATCCCAATTTCGGGCGACGTTCAAGACCGCCCAGCAGTAGAGCAATCCCATCGTGGACTCCACCGACGCCACATGTGCGTGTCCGAACACACGAGGCATCAAGACCAGCGACATCGCCGCGGCTGCTCCGGCCGTTTGACCATGCCACCGACCCGCCGCGAGTCCGACGAGGTAGACCGTCAGCGCGAATGCCGTCGCGCTGGCGAATCTCGAGCAAACGGTGATCCACGGAGCCGTTTGTCGCTCGGCGGTCTGCGGGGCCAGCACCGTCGGCGTTAGCCGTTCAAAGGCTCCGAGCCAGAGTCGACCGAGCGGTGGATAGTCCGGTTGATACCGTCCAAGTCCGGACTGGGGTCCGCGAGTGGGTTCGTCATCCCAGACCTCTCGAAGCGTGTAGCGCCCGATGATCCAGCCCCAAGTTCCTTCGACGAGACGATGCCCGGCTCCCACATTGAGGGGTTCATCCGTGGTGAGCCCCGGTCCTTCGCCGAGAAACGGATAGTTACCGACGGCATCGATCGATGACGCCACGGCAAGCCAACTCGCAAATGCGATCAGGGCCGGCCAGAGCCAAACTCGCCTAAAGGGCGGCGGCACGGAGGCTTCAGTGTTTTCAGCGGAAACGGACATGATTCACGTGGACGCTGGGATTTGGCGACGTCAATACAACCCCCGCAGCACAAGCAAGACGTGATTGTGCAATGCGTTGGTCGTGCGCGTCCAATTCCGACATCGAAAAGCAAACGCAAAAAAACCGGCGATCGGTGCGATACCGACCGCCGGTTTCCTGTTCGTTAGCGGAGTCGTCCCTGATTCCGCATAGCCTCGATGTTGGCATGAACCTCGTTTTCGTTCGCGAACCCAGTTTAGGCGAGCTGCTTCTTGCGGCCGACCAACGTCCGGATGCGTTCCGCCAAGAGAGCGGCGTCGAACGGCTTGCGAAAAGTTTCGCTGAACAACGTGCGGTCGAATCCGCTGGCGTTGTCCTCGTCACTGAGCAAACCGACCAAAACGGTATCGGTGTACTCGGCGTTCTTCTTCAGATTTTGGGCGATCATGACGGACTCTTGACGTCCCATCACAAAATCGATCACCACGCAATCAGGGTGCAAGGATTCGGCCTGGATACCAGCCTCGAATCCACTCGCGGCGATTTCGATACGGAAATCGTCGTTGTTCATAAGCTCTTCAAGGTTGGACCGAACCAGGCCGTCAGCGCCCACGAGCAAAATTTTGCCCATGGCTTCGCTTTCCAGTTCGCCCAGCGGCATCCCATGCTCCTTCAGGAAGCGGATCAGGTGTTCGCGTGGAATGCGACGGTCCTGCGATCCGGGAATGCGATAGCCTCTGAGGCGACCGGAATCAAACCACTTACTGACGGTGCGCGGTGCAACCTTACAGATCTTTGCTACTTGTCCAGTAGTGAAGATCGTCCTCATGGTGGGCTCTCCAATCAGATTACTTTGCCAACTCGAGGGTCAGTCAGTCCCTCTGGATCGTTACCCCGAAACAGCGATTGGCTTTCTTGGCCACTGGGTCCGTGACTTCGAATCGCTGTTTGGGACGGGGTTTCGTCTTTAGGGTCTCGATTGAAAGCGACTCGCGGAAAGTCGAATTCAAACCTCTACGTAGGCAAGATCGAACATTGATCTTTGGGGGATCCATCGAAAGTTAGTACGAGGCTCCATCCAAACTACGCAGCAAGTGCGAGGAGGCCAGCAAGAATGCCAATCGCCTGAGCATCCGGCTCAGTTGGGCGCAAAGCGTCCGGAATGCTGTTCCCCCCCAAGTAGATGGCCGCAGTCAGTCATCGATTGTCGCATCCCTGCAATCGACAAGAGGGACTCCGTGAGTCTGACCGACTCCAGCCATCTGACTACTACTTTCGGCGTGCCGTTGGGACGTTCTTGAGTGCGTTTGACAACGGTGCCCAAAGTAGTGGCTCTTGCAGGAAATCCATGTGGCGCGACGGCCCCGAGGATTCCTGAAAACACACTTGTTTCGCATCCAAGCAATCGAAGGGCTGTGTCCAGCCAGCCCGCCAAGAAAACGCGTTCAATCCGGAAGGCCCGAGCATGCGACCAATTTCAAGTCGCATGGCAGTCGGGAAGCGCAGGAGTCAAGGTCGACTCGCAACACTGAGAACGATTAGAGCACGTTCAACGGTCAGTACTAAGAATATTTCTGAGCGAATGGGGGGCTTTCTAACGATTGCAATCGCGACGCCTGCCCGACCAGCATGATTCGCCCGAAAGTTACATTCCGCACAACCGGCACACTGCCCCCAAACTGTGTCACTGCAACGGGTTAGGACGAGTCGCCCCTTGAAGGCCGCCAACGGAGTCTGGCGAGTATTCCAACGCCGCGAACGAGTTTCTGAATCGCGAAATCACGAATGCGTGGAATGCGAATCCTGGGCGAGTGAATTGCGAATCGCGAATGCGTCTTTGGCGAGATGCCGTCGAGTGCAAGACCGAGTGCAAGGCAAAGGACGACTGGCCGACGCCGGAAGCATCCGACGACACCTTCGCACGCAAAGATTGTGGTCGATCCACGAACGAGTGCGCGACGGGGTTCGCGGTTGGCGGCAAGCGGACCTAAAGAGCATGAGCTGACGGTCATGACCGAAGCAATTCGTTGGGTCCTTAATTCGTTGGAGCCGCTTTTTCGAACGCCGCGAATCTCGAACGAGTGATTTCCAGTGGCTCCAACGAACTTAGGATCCAACGAATCACCGCGTCGGTTTCAATTCGCGATCGCCCGCCAGCGTTTTGCCAGCACCCGGTTGCCGAATCGTTGGGGATCGGAGGTCGGTGTCGACTCCAACAGCTCGATCGCCTCGACCATTTTCTGCGAGTCCGATGTGTTACGGCTCATTTGTGCGACGATCACCGCCAACCAATAACGGCACGACTCTTCACGACGGCCTCGCTTGTATTGGGTCAGATAGTCACGCAATGTGTCCTCGGCAGCATCGCCGTCTTCGAGTTGCCAGCGACAAATGCCGCCCCAGAAAAACGCGTCCTCGGCCGCGCTCGCATGGAGGCTTCGAATCGCCTTGAGGCTTTCGCCCGTTGCCGATCCCGGATTCATCTTGTCGGCCTGCAATTCGCCGCGGCGGACTTCCATGAACAATGTGCTGACATCGTCGTAATCACCAAGCAACTGCTGCATTCGGCCGCGGAACAACGCATGGGCATACCCCGTAATGAGCATCAAACCTTGCGGGGTATTCTTGAATCGCGCCGGAGCGAGGAACGGATCCATCAGCGTCGTCATGCGTTTGTCTTCGACTTCGTCCAATTGCTCGAAGGCCACCAAGCGTTCTTCGGGGAGACGCCAAATTGCAACGTCGGCTGGTTCCCAACGACGCCCGACGTATTGAGTGACTCGCTTAATCAGTCCGTCAAAGTCCTTCGCATCCGAAAGACCGTCGAAAAACATCGCGGAAGTCTGCCCGGCCAATTGCTCCTCGAACTGCCGCATGCGTGGAGCCCAAAACGTGGAATCGGTGATGACCTCGACCCGCAATTCACTCAGGTCTATATCGGACAATGAATAGGGGCGGTCATCTTGATTCATCGCGGCCAAGATCCGACTGTCCGCCTTCACTTCGGACAATCTCGCCGCCTTCACGACGAACAGCGATTTTGCATCGTCACCAGGACTGGGAATCGGCAACCCGTAGTTCGCGTCAAACAACAACACATCCGAGTCCAAGAGCGCTCCAACCAGCCAACGGTCCTCATCGGCGACATCGGCGGCATCAGACTTGGGCTTCAAGATGACCGCGTCAATCCTTAGTTGGCGAAGAAGACTCGCAAAAATCCACGCACGGTCCTCGGCTGTCCCCTTGCCGCTCATCAAGCATTCGAAAGGCGACAACGGCAATGTGGATTCGAGTCTCAGCGAAACCGCCTCGTTGACGAATCGAAACAGAGCGAGCGTGCGAGCTTCGTCATCCGGATATCGTTTGTCGTTGGCGATTCGCTTGGCGATGGCGTTCAACATCAGGCACGTACGAATGTGCGAACCGTCTCGCCCACTGAATTGCGGCCTCTCGGCTCGTTCGATGGCTTCCGCGTCAACAAGCCCCGCAATGTGATCCGGAAGCTCGACCGCATCTCGTGTCGCGTCCGTCTTGACCGTTTTCCACCAGTCGTTCAAGACGGACACCGCAATCTCTCGCTCGGAAGTCACGCCCAGATGCAACGGGTCGAGCTTGTCCAGCACCGTGGCCAACAGCTCCGCATTACCACTGTTGGTCACGACGTCCGGCGCAGCGACTCGCTTGGTTTCCCCGCATCCCGCCAACATGCCGACGAGCGCAAGGATCGCTAAGATTCTCATCGCCAATCGGTTTTGCTGGTGATTGAACGGTCTATTCATTTTGACATGTCAATTCGTTAACGATTCGGCGCAAGGCCACGAGTTGTTGAATGAAGGATCGCAACTGACTCAGCGGGATCATGTTGGGGCCATCACTCTTGGCCTCGTCCGGATTGGGATGTGTCTCGCAAAACACGGCGTCACAACCGCACGCCACGGCGGCTCGAGCGAGCGGCAAGACCATTTCACGCTGACCGCCGGTGGTGCTTCCCCCGGGCGTTTGCACGCTGTGCGTGGCATCAAAAACAACCGGCGTACCAAGGCTTTGCATAATGGGAATCGCACGCATGTCGTTCACCAACCGACCGTAGCCGAATGTCGTCCCGCGTTCCGTGAGCATCACGTTCGAATTCCCGGATTCCTCGCACTTCCGCACGATATGCACGGCGTCTTCGGGTGCGATGAACTGTGGCTTCTTGACGTTGATGATGCCGCCGTGTCGTGCGGTGGCCTCGGCAGTCGCTTGAATCAAGTCGGTTTGGCGAGCCAGAAACGCCGGAATTTGCAAGATCTCGCAAACCGCCGCCGCTGGCGCGGCTTGCGAGGGATCATGAATATCCGTGGTCACAGGCAGGCCCGTGGTTTCGCGAACACGTGCGAGTATCTCCAGTCCGCGTTCCAAGCCCGGTCCGCGATAACTGTGGATACTGGTGCGATTCGCCTTGTCGAAACTCGACTTGAAAACCATCGCAACATTCAATTCCGCCGCGATCTCGGCAATCCGCTGCGCGACTTCCAACGCAAATTCTTCCCCTTCAATCACACAGGGTCCCGCGATCAGAAGCAGTGGTTGGCCGCGACCGACGGTGTGATTCCGAATTGTGACACTGTGATTTGGCATGTAAGCCTGACCCCGAAAAGTGACAAACTCGAACTAAACGAACGTTGGATCGCCAGGAACCATCAATTCCAGCGCGCGCGGCACGACGCTTATTTCAAGCGGCGTGAATCCCGCCGGATCACCGTCGATCTGCACGGGCACGGGTTGATCGGATTCAATACGAATGGATTTGGCCGTTACCGAAGCCACGTCCGGCAATCGTTCGTGTGAACCCATCGCGATTTTCGCGCCATATCGAATCACTTGAAAGGTGGATCCTCGCTCAAACAACCGGACATCCAATAACCCGTCCGAGGGATCTGCGGACGTGGCGGGAATCATGCCGAGCGCATAGGCCGGAGCATTCGCCACGACCACCATCCGAGCCAGTCGCGGCGTCTCTTCCCCATCTACATAGACTCGTAGTTGTGGATGCCGATATCTACGCAGCGACTGCCAGATTGGTTGGAGATAAGTGAGTTTCGAGATATTGCCGCTCCGGCGCGCGTCCGTTCGATGCACAACTTCGGCGTCAAACCCCGCACTGAGCATGATCGAAAACCGCCTGCCGTTGACTTGTCCCACATCGATCGTCCTTGTGACTCCGTTCCGAATGATGTCGCTCAATTGTGCCGCGGAACACTTGATCCCGAGATACTTTGCCATCAGGTTCTCGGTGCCCAAGGGCAGAATCGCGAGTCGCTTTCCGGGATGCCGATTGATGAGGTCGCCGAGCGTACCGTCTCCACCAGCACCGACAATGCAGCGCAGTCGATCGGCGTGCGGAGCCGAGGCCAACCATTCATCCATCCGTTCGCGATCCGAGAACATGCGGACTCGCATTCCGTGCGACTTGAGTGCGGAGATCAATTCCAGCAAGTGTCGTCGTCGCTTTCCCGATCCCGATGTTGGGTTGCGTTGAATAACCACCCAGTCGCCACTCATGCCGCCTTGTTGCGGTTCGACACCATGAGCTTCGCCGGAATGACCCTCCGATGCACCATCACGGAACATGCGGTTCCTCCGCATGGCCGACTCGCGATGCGCTCAACTCGGAATCGCTTTTGACAGCTTGGTTGCTTCGAGAAACCGCGGCGGTTTGGACACCGGAATTGAATCGACTTGAACCGACGTTTGTTGAATGCAACTGATCCGTGGGTGACCGGCGATCAAGTTCCGTGCGCGCCACGCTGGGCACGACGACCGTAAACGTACTGCCTTTGCCAAACTCGCTTTCCAGTTTGACGTCACCGCCCAAGAGCAATGAGAGTTCCTTGACGATCGAAAGTCCCAATCCCGTGCCGCCATACTCCCGAGTCATCGCATCCCGCTGCCCCGGAATCGTGCTGCCCTGACGGAATTTCTCGAAGATGGTCTCTTGCTCATCCAACGGAATCCCAATCCCCGTGTCCGCTACGATCAACTCCAGCATTTGCGTCGCCGTCACGGAATCTCAGGCCTCAAGCGCCGACCCA
>JAQBZS010000343.1 GCA_027622115.1 Planctomycetota bacterium
CTGGTTTTTCGCCACTTTGCGGCGAAAAAACCAGCCGAGACAACGAGCAGGAGCGGAGGGCCCAGTGACGGAATGGTTGATGGGACGAAAGCCGGGGTAGCTTGCCAGTCGTTGCTCCCCACGGCACAGGGTCGGTGGAGAGCACATAGAAAACGAGAGAGTCAGCAAAGTTCCACCCGACCGCTTCGTCAACCCGAACCGACGGCCGAAATCCCGCGCCGCAGCGTCTCGCGCATCAGATCAAGCGGTGCGGGTCGGTTGGTGAAGAGTTCGAATTGAGCTGCGGCCTGTCGCACGAACATCTCCATTCCAGAAACCGACTTGCACCGCCGCTGTTTGGTTTCCTTGATGAGCAGCGTGTTTTCCGGATTGTAAATCGTGTCGAAGACCAACATGCCGTCCTCAATCCAGTTGCCGGGATACGGTGTCTCGTCGACGTTGGGATGCATGCCCACCGGAGTGCAATTGATCAACACGCTGCAATGAATCGTCGCGCGATTCTCCCAATCGATACGTTGGCAACCGAGTTCCGCCGCCAATGCGACCGCCCGTTCCGGCGTACGATTTGCAATCGTTAACTTGCCGCCGTGCCGCTTGATGCCCAGCCCAATCGCTCGTGCCACGCCACCGGCCCCCAGCATCAAAACCTCACGACCGCGAAGCCATTCGCTGGTGGGGTCGGCATCCGGTGCCAGGTGAATTCGAATCGACTCGAGCGCCGCGACGTAGTCCGTGTTCGTGGCGTTCCATTGACCCTTGGCATCGCGATACAAGGTGTTGGCGGCACCGATGTCCTGCGTCGCCTGATCGAGATTCTTGGCCTTTTCCAGTACCGACTGTTTGTGCGGAATCGTGACGCTGTAGCCCTTGAAACCGAGTGCGTCGAATTTCTCCAGTGTTTTGCCGAGGTCGTCTCGCGAGACTCGAATTGGCACATAGACCGCATTCAGCTTGCATTCGCGCATCGCCGCGTTGTGCAAGAGTGGGCTCAAGCTATGCCCAATCGGATCACCCAGCACGCCATAAACTTCGGTCGATGCGTTGATGTCGTCGAAGTGGTAGATGTTCTTCATCTCGTCGAATGAAATCTGCCCCGGGGCCATTTCGCGTTCGCGGCTGAACGTGGCGAACGTAAACGGAGACCCATACCGCCCGCACAGGATGCGGCTCGGCACACCAAGTTCGCCCATGCAAAAGCCGACCGTGGGTACCGTCTTATTGGCGTCATGCACCAGCTTCATCATCCGCACGCAGTCACTGGGCGAATTCGCCATCGTCACGAGCTTGACGATATCCGGATTGAGCCCCGTCATCCGCTTGTGGATGTCCGCCAAGTCACGTGGCGTTTCGTCAAAGTTGTGGTGGCTGACGATGCGTTTGGTCTTGCCGTATCTCGGCACCGAAGCGGCGATGTCGTCTTCCAGGTCCACGTAATCCACGCCCGTCACGATGGCTTCTCGCAGCACCGCCATCCGCTGCTCTTCCGTGCCTCGCCAATGACCACGGTCGGCTTGTCGGCGACAGGTGATGACCACCGGCGTGGGCTTGTCCTTCAACAGCCGCACCAGATCCGGGGCGCGGGCCAACCAGTCCAGCCGGAGTTCGACGAGTTCCGCTCCGCGCTCCGCCAACGCGCGGTGTTCCAGAACCACCATCTTCGTGCGAGTTCTTCCGATGCTAACGCAGATCATTGAGGGGTCTTGCGATTGAAGATTTGAAGATTTGGGATTTGGGATTTGGGATTTGAGATATGGGCGATTGCCGCAGATTCCTCTCCTCATCGAGCCAGGATCGATTCCGCGTATCGCAGTTCGCCCGTCTTGCCGTCAAAGTACTGGAAGATGACCTGCGGAATCGGAAACGCAACCATGCGAGTACCGCCGATTTCGATCGGGTTGTTAAAGCAGTTGTTGATCTTCACGACGCAATAGGACGGCAACTCCAGGTTGGGTCGCGGGATGTCGGTCAAACAATAGGTCGACCAGCGAATCTTCACTTCGCGCGGCCCATACTTAAAGTTTCCGTTGGCAGGGCGAGCCCCTTCATCCGACGCCCAATGGTTTCTGGAATTGTGCGGACCCGACGCGAACTCCCACACGTTGTCCGTGATCTTGATCACAAAGCTGTTGTGTAAGTCGCCAGTGAGCACGAATACCGGCTGCTTCAAAGAGTCCCAGAAGTTGATCAGCTTTTCGCGCTCATCGAAAAACACCGTCCACGCATCGTCCTTGTTTGTGCCGCGAACCTTGCCGCCGCCGACATGCGGCACCATGAAGTTCACGGACGACACGACAAAGATGAAGTCCGCGTCGCTGTTCTTCATGCCGTCGATCAGCCAGTCGCGTTGGATCGGTCCGAGCATCGAGAGGCCCGGCTTGTCCGGTTGACGCGTGTCGTGCATCTGACGCTGCCCGCGAGTATCCGTGACGAAGAAATCGCAATTGCTGATTCGCATCTTGAAGTACGACCGCCGACCGATCGAATAGGAAACCGTGTCGTCTTCCTTCGCGGTCGGTGAAACTTGGACGCGATGTTTGTCGAGTACCTTCACGATGTCGTACACGCCCGCATTCTTGATCCCGCCGACCCCGTCCAAGTCGTTGTCGTTCACACCGGCGGTTTCGGTGCCCCAATGCACGTGCAGATTGTTGGCCTGTTTCAGATCAAGTTTCGTGAAGTCGGCAGATTCGTCGACCAGCACGTCGCTGCCGCCCTGCATCGTTCCGAAGCCGAGGTGAATTTGCTGCGGAAACGTGGTGGGATTGCTCCAGCCGAGATAGTCGTACCACGCTCGCACTCCGATATCGCGGAAGACAGCTCGACGATCCCGCAATCCGGGAGTCCCCGCGCCCCAGACGTCGTTGAGAATTTCGTGGTCGTCGAACATGAAGAAGCTGGGAATCTCGCGGTGCCAATTGGCGAGATTCGGGCCTTGGTCAAGAAAGTGCTTGTAGTTCTGCCACACGCCGACAATCGACGGTGCCACTTTGACCGTGTGCGGCGTGTTGGCCGCCGTCCGCCCGACCTGCGAAAGCCATTGTTCCGGCTTGTAGCTCCGCTGTGTTTCGTACAGCCAGTCGCCGTTCAGAATCGCGAAATGAATCTTATCCTTCAGAGTGTCCAGCATCGTGCGAAACGTCGGCAACGCCGGGCCGAGACTATGCGTGGGATTCTGATTGTTTCCGCAAGCAAACTCAAAACTGAAATTGAACAACCCCTTGGGATTCAATTTCGGGTCCATGTGCTGCTTGGGATTCGGCAGCGTGCGAAACGACCCGTTGCGACCAAGCTTGTCGCTGTAGTCGGGCATGACCAGCTTGTAGTAGTACTTCGTGTCCGACTTGAGTCCGGTGATGTGGACCCAGCCGGTGTTGTCATGCTCCAGTTTGGTCGTGGCGGCAGTGGATGTTTTGTCGAGTTTGTTTGCCGCGAGTCCGTATTTGACCGCAAAGTTTCCCGAACGCGCCGTCCGAGCCCACACGCCGATGCCATGATCACTGAGGCGGCCGAGAATTGGGCCATGCGTGATGTGATTCTCAATGTCTTCCGCCGCGCACATTCGCGCCCCGCCGATCAAAGCGGCGAATGCCAATCCGCTCGCAACGATTCGGCGTACATTCATTCTGCAATTCATGATGTCACTCCTTGGTGGCGATTTTGGCTGTCGCCACAGGTTACGTGCAAACGGCGGCTCGTGGGAGGGAGCAGCTTGACGCTTCGTTGAGAGTTCAACGTTCAACAATCGGGTGTTCGACGTATAATTCGGGCCGACGTATTCCGGAAGCGGCTGGCGATCCCGACAACCGATTCGGCAAACTCATTGAACAGGAAATCCGAGATGTGTTTACGATGCCTCCTTTTGAGCGCCCTCTTCGGCTCATTGGTCTGTGCAACGTCTTCAGCCGACGACCCCAAGCCGCCACTGGGACGATTCGTCACGGTGGCCAGCCCCGTTGATTTGACGTTGCAAAGCGTCGTCAAGAAAGTGGCCTTGGAACTGGAAGCCCAGTCCCAGCAAGAGGGTCGAACTGCGGTGCTCGTGCTGGAAATTCACCCAGGATCGAGTTCCTTCGGTGGTGTGCGCGATCTGGTGGACATTCTCACGTTGCACGAAATCTCGCACGTCCGCACGGTCGCCTGGATCCCCAAGACCGTGACTGGACACCACGTCGTTGTCGCCCTGGCCTGCAACGAAATCGTGATGCACCCCGATGCGGAATTCGGCGACATCGGCAACGGCGAAACCATCTCCGACTACCGCCGCGACTCGATCCTGACGCTCGTTCGCCAGAGACACAATCCGCGAGTCTCCACGGCGTTGGCCTTGGCCATGCTGGATCGCAATCAGGTCGTGGTTCGCGTCGATGTCGAGCAGGATCCGCCGGGAAGCGGGCGATTCGCCACGGAAGTTCTGACAACTCAGGAACACCAGGATCTCGTCAAACTGAAGACCGGCATCACGATTCAAGGCTTGCGACAAATCAAAGAAGCCGGATCGCTGGGAGTGTTTCGCGGCAGTGCAGCGGCCAAGGAAGGCATTCTCGTTTCGCGGACCGCGAGGGATCGCACGGAAATCATCGAAATCTATGGACTGCCCAGCGAATCGCTGCGCGAACCCGATGCCCGCTCCGGCGCGACAAAGGCTCGCCTGATCAAGGTCTCCGGCGAATTGACGCCGATGAGCATGTCGTTTGTGTCTCGTCAAATTGATCGAGCGTTGGGGGACGATGCAAACCTCATCGTGTTTCATCTCGACTCGCCCGTCGGCGATCCGTTTCTTTGCGACGATCTGGCGAAACGAATTGCCGAGATCGATTCGAAGACGCGAACGGTGGCCTACATTCCCATGCAGGCGATCAGCGGGGGGCTCTTGCTGGCAGCGGCCTGCGATGAAATCTACATGCATCACGACGCGCGGATCGGCGCGGCGGCGAGACTAAAAGACCCGAAGGAACCGGATCGCTTCGAAGACAATCATCGAACGGCTTTGCGCGAAACCCTCAAGTTGCTGGCGGAAAAGAAAAACCGACCGACCGCGGTTTTCCGCGCGATGGTCGATCCCGGCGTGAAAGTCTTTCAAGTGACGCATCAAGAAAACGGACGTGTTTGGTTTATGACCGATGACGAGTTGCGGGAATCCAAAGGGGTCTGGAACCAGGGCAACGTGATTGCGGAAACGGCGGACGACACGTTGCTGATCGTGGACGGAAGCCGAGCCGTCGAATTGCGGATCAGCAATCCGGTGGTCAGTGACTTCAGCGACCTCAAAATGCGACTGGGTGTTTCGCCTGAAGAAGAATTGCAGGCGGCTGAACCGACCTGGATCGACAAGACGATCTTTGTGCTCAATTCCCGCCAAGCCAAATTCGTGTTGCTGGTGGTTGCCATCGTTGGCATTTACTTGGAGATGCACATCACGACGGGCCTGTTTGGAATCGCGTCCGCTCTGGCGGTGGGCTTGTTTTTCTGGGCGACGTTTTTGGGCGGCACGGCCGGATGGCTGGAAGTGGTGCTCTTCGTGATCGGAATTGGATGCATCGCGATGGAGGTCTTCGTGCTTCCCGGTTTCGGCGTGTTCGGAATTACGGGAGGCTTGTTGACGCTGGTTTCGCTGGTGATGGCCTGCCAGACGTTTAGTTTCGATGTGCAACGCAACATTGACGCCGTGACCTACGACCTGGGCACCGTTGGCGGCGCGATTGCGTCGGTGATCGTCTTGGCATTGGTCGTCAATCGTTACTTGCCGAGCATGCCCTTTTTCAACCGCATGGCGCTGAGTCCACCGGGTGTGGAAGATTTCAACTCCGACGGTCCTCGATTGCGTCCCGAATTCAATAGTGCAGGATTTGCGGATGCTGCCGGGCTGCAGGGTTTGCTCGGATCACAAGGCCAAGCTAACACCGATCTACGCCCCGCCGGCAAGGCCGAAGTTGACGGTCAATTCGTGGACGTCATCAGCGACGGCCCTTACATCGACGCCGGAACACCCATTGAAGTCGTTTCGGTCACCGGAAATCGCATTATCGTCCGCGAGTCTTAGTTCGAGTTTGTTGCGCGGGGTCAGGCTTACGTTTTTCAGATTTGGCGGCAATTGGACTCCGTTTTCACGCATGGCGCGAGGCCGCAAAATCTGCAAACCGTAAGCCTGACGCCCAAGTCCTCAAATCGCTCCCGTTCGCGGTTCTCACCTCTGTGGGCGACGACTCATCAATCCACAGCCGCTGCTGCCGTGATTTCTGGCGACGCGATCACTTG
Source organism: Planctomycetota bacterium (assembly GCA_027622115.1). Lineage (GTDB taxonomy): Bacteria > Planctomycetota > Planctomycetia > Planctomycetales > Planctomycetaceae > JAQBZS01. The sequence continues at coordinate 6,256 of JAQBZS010000343.1, forward strand.
ATGCACCTTCGAAAAACGCGTGTGTTGAGAACTTGGGGGGTCTGGTTTACGGATTGCAGATTTGGCGGTTTGGCGTTGTTGGTGAATTCCACTTCGAACGCCCGCCAAATCTGAAATACGTAAGCCAGACCCCGATCCCCCCAAGTGTGGCAAACTCGAACTATGGAGCGAGTGCCTTTTGAATGGCCGCCACCGCCTGCTTCGCGAGTTCCTCCGAACCGGCCTTCGAAAAGTGGACGTTCGCCGGGAGTTGGATCTTTTTCAAACGGCTCAGGGCAAACGTGTATTGGTCGTCGATTGCAATGCCCTGTCCCTTGATGACCTTGTTCACGACTTCGTTGTAGCGTGCGGAGTCTCCGACCACGCGACCCTTCGCCCCTTCCGGAACGGGTGTCGTCGATCGCCAAATCAGCTTGGCTCCGGTCTTTTGCAGTCTCGAAATCAACACGCGCATGTTGGCTTCGTACTTGTCGAGCGGGACTTGTGGCCGACTGTCGGCCGCTTTGGGGTCCGCGAGATTCTGCCCTTTCGGACCCATGTATTTCAGATCGTGCAAACCCCAGTTGAAGTGGATGACGTCCCATTTCCCATCACCGAGCCACTTGTCGATTTCCGCAACCCCTTTGGTGGTCGGCCCACAGTTCGTCAGCGGGCGATGGACATTCGCCTTACCTTTCAGAAGATCGCGGACGGGGACGGTGTAGCCGATCGAAATTGAATCGCCGATCAGCAGTACGCGAGGTAATCCAGGGACGTCCACGACCTTGGCCATGGCTGTGTTCGGTGCGCGCTTCGGACGAGCCTTCTTCTTCACGTCGTCAGCGAACGAGCCACTTGTCAGGATTGAGGCGGTGATGAGCAGGATGAATGCGATCGTGTGTCTCTTCATGGTGATCTTTCATGGAAGTTGATTTGATGGCGTGGAACCAGCACCGGCTGCGTCGTTCCCGGCAACGAGATGTTGTTGAACGAGTCGAATGATAGTCACATTCATGCCGACGATGCTTCTCGACCGCAACCGTCACGTTGACCGGCTTGATTGCGCCAGCGGAGCCCGCGTTATGATGAGGTGGCTTCACCAGGCAATCTCGGCGTTGGTTGGAGGGCTGGGGTCGGGTGGTTC
>JAQBZS010000344.1 GCA_027622115.1 Planctomycetota bacterium
AAGCGACCGCAGAAGGCCGCGCGGTCATGGACTGCGTGTTCGAGGATTACGGACGCATGTACTTGGATTGATTGCCGTCCGAATCATGACGCCTCATCAAGACGCGGGTGGAATCGATGAAGGTGAAAGTCGAGTACTCGGCTCAGATCAAGCGTGCTGCCGGTGTGCGGGCGGACGAATTGGAAGTTCCGGACGGTGCGCGGTTGCAAGCCGTGATCCGGCAGGCGGGGGAACTTCGCGGCGACTCGGTTCAGGGCATTCTGTTTCCCGACGGCGACGAATTGCATCCGTCGATTCTGGTGTTTATCGGCGATGAACAAGTGCGCTGGACGGAAAATCCGCTCGTGACGTCCGGTCATTCCGTTACGCTCGTGTCGCCGGTTTCCGGTGGCTGAAACTGCATCTCACAAGATCGTTTCCTGGAGTTCATCAGCAACAAGTCGCTGTGAGATCAGATCGGCGACGTGGTCCGGAAGATAGGCGTTCTGTCCTTTGAGAACCTGATTTCCCTGAGTGGACTCTTCACTGATCACCGCGATCGACCACTGCTCGTGATTGATTCCCGTGCACGGCTCGAACAGATGTGAAAACGGGCCATGGCCCACGTCATGCAGCAGTGCTGTCGCCAACAGAGCCTGGCGAGCATTTTTGATCTTCTCCGATGTGTTATGGATCAATCGAAGTCCAGACGATGCCGGACAACGGCTGTTTTTGCGACTCGACCGACATAACCAACGACAGCGTCACGGTCTTACCCACAAAGGCGCCCAGGTTCCACTCTCGCGAAGTCGGCTGATTCTGCACGGGTCGGAAGTCTCGATTCGTCCTGTCGATGAGCGGTTCACCGTCAATGCGAAGCGACACCACCGCACCTGCGGCTCGATCCGTCCGAATCGCCTCAACTCGAAGCATTGCGTTCTCATCCGAAACTGTGAACCGCCGAGTCAGCTCAAGCGATTGAACCTGTTGCGTTCGTGGCCGCAGTGCGAATTTCCACTGCGAAGATTTCTCCAAGACTGCGATCGCCGGCGCGACAACGGCCTGTCGACGAGATTCATCCGTAAGTTGCCAGCCGTTCAAAGCTGAGATGGATTCGTCGACACCAAGACCATCGCCAATTGCCTTGGGATCGATCGTGACCCACGGTTGAACCCAATCCACAAAGTCGCGAATATCGAGTGGATCGCTGCCCGCCGGCCGATCCTGATGTGCAAATTCGGTCATCAACAACAATCGCCGGACGCCGCGAACATCGAGGTCGCCGGTGGCTTGCGGCTCCGAGGCACCTGTCATGAATCCGCTGCGCCACGTCGGCGAATTGTCGATACGGTCGTTTCGCACAGCGCACCGCACGCAACCGCCTTGGGCCACAGTTCGATCCAAGCCCACATGTAGCGAGACGCTCGCTGCATAGGCCGGCAAATCGAATGCGACGGCGACTTCCGAATGCGACCCGATGCCGTATTCATGGATGACCTCGCCAACGTGCAGCGGCTGTTCGAGGACGTTTTGATTGCGAGCCCAGCCGAGATTCTGGATGGCCGTCTGCTGTTGGACCAATTCGGCGGGCATCGCCGACAAGGGGAATTCCGTGGCCAGACGATAGGTTCGACAAGCGATCATCAGCGGATCGACCAACAACGTCGAGTACGACCACATCGGGCGGACGGCGATCACGTGACGCAGCGTTTCGATTGGGCGTCGACCTTCCGCCGACAAGGTTCTGAGCTTGACCGTTTCGCTCATGGCTCGGGGAAACGTGATGCGACTGCCACCGACCGTGGATGCGCTCACAATCAATGGTGAATTCGCGGCGTCGGCGGAACGGGCCAATCGAGCGTCGGCCAGCAAGCACGAGTTCCGATCCACTTTGGGGAGGGTCAGATCCGCAATCTGATCGAAATCGGCAAGCAGGATGCCTCCGGACGTCAGCACCGAGATCCCATCATTCGACCACCGCAGCGACTTTGCCGACAAGCGACGGCCGTCGATCAGCAGCAACGTTCCCGGCGAACGTTCTCGCGGGCTGGGGCGTGCGCAGATGCGAACAATGTATTCCGGCCGGATTTCGAGTCGGATTGAGTCCTCGACAAGGGCCGCATCCGCCAGATCCACGAGCACGCGGTCGAACCTGGGAGCCGGTCCCGGCAGATATCCACGAACTCGACCCCGCAGGACGTCGCCATTGGCCAGTTCGAGGAACGGACCTTCCCGAGCGACCTCAACGTGCAGTGACCGGATCATTCGAACGAGCGCTCTCGGACCGAATAACGATTTTCCGGCAACGCGGACGTCGCGATCTGAATCGTCGATTTCCCCCAAGCGTCCCGTGACGGCGATCGATCCGTCGCGGAAAACGACTTGGTAGTCCGCGTGCGCGGGCGGGATCGCGGGAACAATCCAACCGACAAACAGCGAGATTTGAATGATGCGACTCATGATTCACTCGACGAGTTTCAACCAAGCCTTACCAAGAAACCGCGGCAGGTCCGAGGCGATCAATCCGGGTTCCGAATACTCTGCTGCCGCCAAATCTCCGGCAAGCCCATGAAGATACGCTCCCAGACGAGCCGATTCGAACGCGTCCAAGCCTTGGGCCAACAGTCCCCCGATGAGTCCGGTGAGAACGTCGCCGCTGCCACCGGTGGCCATTCCACTATTGCCGGTCTTGTTGATCGCAATTTGCCGACCGTCCGTGATGACCGTGTTCTTGCCTTTGAGCAACAGGACGACGTGATGTTCTTGAGCGAACGCGATCGCAAATTCCTCGCGACGAGCCTGCACTTCTTGCACGTCAAGATCAACCAGACGCGCGAATTCGCCAGGATGCGGTGTCAGCACCAACGGACAGTTGCCGGTTCGGTCGGGCCATTTCCCCTCGGCCTTGCGAATGTTCGCCAGCGCGTTCAGTCCATCGGCATCAATGACGCACGGCTGTTCCGACACCGAATAAAGCGATCGAACCACGACGGAAACCGCAGCCGAATGCCCGAGCCCAGGTCCGATCGCGATCGATGAGAACTCACCAAATCGAGCGACGATTTGCTCGGCAGCCGCTAAATCAAAGCACCCCTGTTCATCTTCCGACAGCGGAATGGTGAGGTACGACGATTCAGCGATCGCAGCAACTGCTGAAATCCCTTGTGGAATCGCGAGATAAACGAGTCCAGCGCCGCTTCTCAAAGCCCCCAGTCCCGCCAGTGTGGCGGCACCACTCATTCCCCGACTGCCAGCAATCACGAGAACCTTGCCAAAAGTCCCTTTGTGACCGTCTGTTGGGCGACGTGGATGTCGCGGGGTGGAGATGATTCTTTCAACTGGCATCGTCGTCAATTCGTAGTGTTGATCGAAATCCAGGTCGTGAGATTCCGGCAGAGACGCGTCTATCTCATGCCACTGCAACGTGTTACGTTCTGCGTGTCACAAGACGTCCCGTTGGTTTTTGCAGTGGTGTGCGTCTAAAATCCACTGCAAAACAAATCGGTTCAACCGGATAGACCCGAGAATTTGGACAATGCTCGTTTGGCGCCCGGAGAACTGGCTGTGACGTTGAGTTTTTGCATCAAATCTGTGGCGTTGTGGGGGGAGCCTGCTTTATCTTGGACAACCCCATCGATCTCAATGGGATCGATCCATCCGAGTCGGCCTTCCCATTCGTGCATCGGATAGATTTCCAACGAATTTGCTGTCCTCCAGGGTTGGCTGGGAACACATGATGTTCCAATCGAGCCTTGGTTTTGCGCGCATTCTATCTCGAATCGTTACGTTCCACGACTTTGTCGTGCAGGAGACATGCTGATGAGACGTGATAAGCGAACTGCTTCTCGCCGACGTCAATCTCGCTTCAGTTTTTGGGCACGGAAAGACCGCCGCAGCCGTCGGAATGCAATCCATTCGGCTGTCGAGCATCTGGAAGACCGATCGCTGCTGTCAGGTTTCACCGAGCCGCAGTACCGGTATCTGCCGGCCCAAACGTTCGATCAAAACGAAGTGGGCTTCTTGAGCGACCCGGATTCCAACGGGCCGTTGGATGTGGCCACGCAGTATCTGCGGGAAAATGCTGCGGAATTCGGGTTGTCGACCGCCGACTTGAGTTTCGTGGTGACCTCGCAATACGAGAGTCAGCACAACGGCGTGACTCACATCTATATGCAACAAATGCTGAATGGTCTTCCGATTGCCAATGCGACGGCCAGCGTCAACGTCACGCAGTTTGGCGAAGTGATCAATGTCGGCAGTTCATTTCTGGGTGGATTGGAAGGCATTGCGTTGCGGACCCCCGCTGCCGACGGGCCCGTGCTCAGCGCTCAAGAAGCGCTCGCCAGCTTTGCAACAGAAGCCGGTTGGACCCTGAGCGACGCAACGATTGCGGAATCATCGACGGGTGCCGGCCAAGTGACGGTGTTGTTGGCACCTGAGATCTCAAACGAACCAATTGTCGCACGCCTGCAATACGTGCCGGTTTCGGCTCGTACGATTGATCTGGCATGGAATCTCAACATCCAAACGATCGACGGACAACACTGGTATGACGCAAACGTAGACTCTGCGGACGGAGATGTCACATTCGTCGCGGATTGGGTCGATGACGCGAGCTACCACGTGTACGCGCAGCCGCTGGAAAACCCGAATGACGGTCCGCGGACCGTGGTTGTCGATCCGCAGGATCCGGTCGCGGCGGAGTTCGGTTGGCACGATACCGATGGAGCCACCGGGGCCGAGTTTACGACCACACAAGGAAACGCCGTTCACGCCTACGCCGATCGAAACAACGACAATCTTCCGGACGCCGGATCCAGTCCCGATGGGGGAGCGGGACTCGATTTCGATTTCGCGCTCGACCTCACGCAGCAACCGGATCAATACATTCCCGCTGCGGTCACGAATCTGTTTTACTGGAATAACATCATTCATGACGTGCATTATCGTTATGGATTTGACGAAGCTTCCGGCAACTTTCAAGCGACGAATTACACGGGAGACGGCTTGGGAGGGGACTTCGTTCTTGCAGAGGCCCAGGACGGTGCCACGGTCGGTAATCGGAACAATGCCAACATGGCAACTCCGCCGGACGGCACGAATCCGCGGATGCAAATGTACTTGTGGTCGTTGTCGACACCGGAACGCGACGGCGACGTGGACAACGGCATCATCGTGCACGAATACGGGCATGGTGTCTCGAATCGCCTAACCGGCGGCCCCGCGAACTCCAGCGCGCTCAATGCGTTGCAGAGCGGTGGGATGGGCGAAGGTTGGAGCGACTGGCACGCGCTCATGTTTACGCAGATCGCCGCTGATAATGCGAACGATGCACGTGGTATCGGCACGTATGCATTGAATGAGCCTCCAACGGGTCCAGGCATCCGGTCGCTGCCTTATACTTACGACTTCGCAATCAACGATCACACGTACGAAGATATCACAGGGTCGTTCTCCGTCCACTTCATCGGCGAGACTTGGGCGACAACGCTTTGGGACTTGAACTGGGCATTGATCAACGGGAATGCACTTGACCCGGCACTTCCGACGACAGGCCTGGGATTCGATGCCGACCTCGCCAACGGAACGGGTGGCAATAATATCGCAATGCAATTGGTCATGGACGGCATGAAACTGCAACCGGCCAATCCCACGTTCCTTGACGCCCGTGACGCGATTCTGGCAGCGGACTTGATCCTCACTGGCGGAGCCTACGAGCGCACGATTTGGACGGTGTTTGCGCGGCGCGGCATGGGATATTCCGCCGACGACGGCGGCGATGCGAATTCAACCGACGTCACAAACGCGTTCGACCTTCCACCGTTGCGGATTTCGATTTCCGCATCGGCTACGACGGTTTCCGAAGCGGCAACCACACCAATCCAAATGACAATCGCGCGAAATGTTTCGCCGGCCGAATTGGCGAAGCCACTGGATTTTGTCATCACCAATAACGATCCGACGGAATTGCTCGTCCCGGCGATGGTGACCATTCCGGCGAATCAACTGTCGGTTACTTTTGATGCAACGCCGGTCGACGACACGTCGCTTGACGGCGATCAGATCGTGCATATTGAAGCGACATCGCCCGACGACACGGTTATTTCGATCGATATTACGGTGCTGGATTACGAGACGCTCACGCTGACGATCGATACCGACTCGGTGAAAGAAGATGCGGGCACTGGTATCGCTACGGTGACCGTCGAACGCAGCAACGACTTGTTCGAAGTCGCGCCGAATCTCATGGTGACTCAGAGCGATACGCTTTACGAGTATTCGCCGATCGGCACGTTGGTGACGTCGGACTCGATTCTGTTTCCCGGGATCAGTCGATTGACCGAAGCGGACCATCGCTTGTTCGCCGCTCCGATCGGCTCCTTTATCTACGAACTCGATCCGTCCTCCGGCGGCATTATCAATGCTTTCCAAGCGCCGGGATCGCTCGGCCGCAACACCGGCTTGGCATTCGATGGAGTCGATGTTTGGCTCTACGACGATGTCGCCTCGCGGCTGTATTCGCTCGATGCCGAACTCGGGACCATCAAAACAAATACGCTTTTGCCGGTGAACGCGGGCAGGCTTAGTCTGGCGTACTTAAACGGGTTGCTCTATTTCCTTGACAGAACCGCCGACGAAATCGAAGTCTTCGATCCGAAGCTGGGGCTGTTTCGACCGAATCTTCGCTTGGGAGCCGTGAATCCCGTTGCACCCAACTTTGGAACGGTTTTCGTCGGAATCTCGGGCGCGAAAGATCCGGACCGAATCGTCCTGACGTACTATGAAACCAGTTCGGTCATGGAGATCGACCCGAAGACAGGCGAAATTACCAACCAATTCACCGTTGGTAGCGCGCCATTTGGTGGCGGTGCCGTGGTCAACGATCAGATTTACCTTGGATACCGGATTTCCCCGAACATCGACGTCTACACGCGCGGCGGAGATTTCGTCAAGCAGATCACGACTCCGCTTCCGTTCTTCGATGCGATGGGTGGCGACGATTTCGGCGTGATTAGTCTCACCGAATATGCACGCGATGTGGTCACGTTGGGAAATGGGCAGTTCGTGGTCTATGACGGAACGGAAGTTGGATATGCCAACAGTTTTGATCGCAACGCACGTTTATGGCAACCTGCTCAGGTCGCCGGACTCGGCACACAGGAAACTCCCGTCGGCGGTGCCATCGCGGCGATCGGCAACCGAGTCTTTTTGTCTGATATGGACACGGATGCGGGGAGCGAACGCGGAATCGCCTATATCGACTACGTGAATGGCGTCGCGCAGACACCAGTCCGATTCGGCTTGGCCCGCGATGTCATCGATATCAACTACGGCCTCGATGGTTTCTTGCCTACGTTGTT
>JAQBZS010000345.1 GCA_027622115.1 Planctomycetota bacterium
GTCAAAATCGGCGAGCGAACCTGGAACCTCGAACGACTCTGGAACAACAAAGCCGGACTGACGCGAGCCGATGATTCGCTTCCCAAACGACTGCTGACAGAGGGCCACAAAGCAGGTCCGTCCGCCGGAGTGACCGTCGATCTGGAGAAAATGCTGGACGAGTACTACTTAGGCCGAGGCTGGGACAATGCCGGCACTCCTTCGCAAGAGAAGCTTCAGGAACTCGGACTGGCGGCGATTGGGTGAGATTCGGCGACAGGAACGGCTGAGAAAACGTACGTCGGGCTCCTTTAGCGGAGAAGGCGCGACTGACCTCGACACCTGTGCAAATGGCGAGTGGATCGATTACCGGCCCGGTCCGATGACTCTGATCGTGGATCAGTTGGTGAAAGCCGAACAAGCTTCGACATTTCCGAAGGTGACGGAACTCCGGAACAACGCGGTGTGCGTGAAATCGAGAAGCTGCAACGCATGCTTCGAAAGCAGGCGGTGGTCGGTGACGGCAAAGTCGGACGGAACATCGAGCAAGGGATATCCGCTGTCACGAAAGTCTTTCACCTTTCGACGAAGTTGCGCGACCAACGGCGGCATCAACTTGTCCATCGTCGTATCGCGCAACGCTTCGTCAGCCGGAAACCAGCGAACGGCGGGGTCGAGGATTTCGTGTGGAGAATCGGGAAAATCTGGATGCAGTGCCATTTACTTGACTGCCTCCGTCGCTTGCGATTCTTCTGCCAACAGGCGAAAGGCCTTGCCATTGCGAACAATCACCGCGCATGGCCCAAGGCGTCGCTTTTTTTCGAAAGCCTGCGCACGTTGCTGTTGATCAGTCATGAATCGCTCGTTGTTGTTGCGCCGAATGAATTCCTTCGTTTTCGATAACACGCAGGGTCTTGAGTCGGACTGCTGGCAATCGCTTGAGTCTTTGGTTCTTCGGATCGACTTCAATTCCTACCGATTCCAGTGCCGTGACGCCCAGGATTGGCTCGACGTCGTCGTCGCCGAAGATCACGGTTCCAGCAGTCCAATCCCCCATGAATTCGATTTCCGCCGCTGTGACATCCAACTTCAATTCGCTGCCGTCGGCCAGTTCGTACGTGCGAGATCCTTTCGCTGTCAGGCCGATACTCTCAAGGTGTTTGCGTGGCACGAGCGAATCCATCGCTCCCGTATCAACTAGGAACAGACCTTCCCAGGACCGGTCGGCATCGGCTGGATTTCGGATCGTAACCGTGACATGTGTCGCTTCCATTTCTTCTCCTTCAAAAGGCCTGTGATTTGGATGCAGTGCCATTATTGAACGGTCTCCACGACCAATCGATGTTGCCCGGGCTGTTTTTCATCTTCTCGATCAACTTGTCGCGACGACTCATTTCCTTTTCCCGCCATTGCCGACGTGTACGTCAATGATCGTCATTGTGTCATTGCCGAAGACGATTGCCGACAACTGAGCAAAGCACGCCCGGTAGGATTCGAACCTACGACCTGCGGATTAGAAGTCCGCTGCTCTATCCAGCTGAGCTACGGGCGCAATTGGGCAATCGACCGGTGAGATTATCCGAAAACGCAGTCCAAGCAATCGACCAACCTGACCAAGTGGCTGATTTCGGCGAATTCGGCGGTCAAGCAGCAGTTGGCGACATACGATGTCCGGAGAACTGCTCCACGACGAGCACATACGTATGATCTGGGGATTTCGTAGCCACTTTTCAACCGGGCATCGCCTCAACGATCCGCAGCAACGGTCAGACGGGCACGTCGAACGGCGAAACAGTCGTCGCCGGAAAAGACCAAGTGCATGTCTCGGCCGTCCGCGCTGATCCACTTCGTGGGAATGCTGGACGATTCACCGGGACCGACATCCCACTTTTCCGTGAAGTACACCGTGGTCCACGGCCCCCACAGTTCCGGGGCATCGTAAATCGCAAAGCCGCCTTTGAACCGCGTGTCGCCACCGGGAATGATTTGACACCACAGGTAACGTCGCAGCGAGGAGTTGTAACTGATTCCGGATCGATAGCACCGTCGCGGATGCGTGAACACCGGCTTACGAAGGGTGATGTCCTCGCTCCATGTCGCGTCACCGTTGGTCAGGCCGGCGAAGAACTCGTACCGATTCCGCTGTGTAATTCCGTCTGTCGGCACCCGTGCCAGCACCATCCCGTCGGCAGGCTGGTACGCGCTGTCGTGATCGTGCGAAACGACATACACGAATGAATCGCGGGCACCTTCGTAGTTGCGGCCAAAGTTGAGGAACGTGGGGCAGCCAAAGCTGGTTTTGAACTTCCAATCCGCCCAAGTCCATGTGAGTCCGTGATCCTTCGACCAAGCAAGTTGCGAGTTTCCCGTGTTGCGGACCAGCAGATACAGCACGCCGTCGACCATCAGCAGTCCACTGGCCTTGGCTCCACTCGCGCCGCCACCGGTTCGTTCCACGTCGCGCGAGCGAACATTGATCCCCCGAAAATCACTTGGTCCTCCCGTCACGCGACACAGCCCCATGCTCAACTTCTTATCGACAAACGGCGCGAAGCCGCGTCCGTCTCCGTAGGCCGTGTAGAGGTGATCGTCGTCGCCCCACGTCAACGACCAGTTGTCGCCGCCGCGCGCGTGACGCACGATCGACGCGGCGGGCGCCCAGGCAATGCCGGTGATGCTTGAACTTGCCGGGTACGGGGCGTTCGGAAACCGGGACGCGTTGTCGGCTGGAGCTTCGTCGAGCGGCTCAACGGACGGATCGCGATCGTCGTCGGGAAGTACCGCGGTCGCGATCGGTTCAAGAAACGGTGCAAGCACGTCGTAATGGCCGGACCAGTTGCGATTCCAAGACCGGCCCGCACGGCTGGCGACGATTTCCAGACTCGGGATGACCACGATCAGACTGTCGTACAGACCCCACGACCAATACGCGTCTCGCGGCACGTGCTTGAGCGTGCCGTCGGCGTTGTTCCACCACAACAGACCGTAATGATCCGACGCGTTGCCATAGTTCTTCGGATCGACTTTCGGCAGACCGACCACCGCTTTGATTGTTGTTCCCGCCTGTTTCACGAAGTCCGCGGGAATGATCTGAGTGCCGTTCCACCGACCAGCGTTGAGGTACAGCAGCCCGATCCGGGCCATCGCATCCACGTTGGCACTGATTCCAGACCCGAATTCGCGCCGAGCGATCCCCTTGATTTCCTTCGAGCGATAGCTGTTCTTTCGCCAGGCGAGATCCTTGCGAGTGATCCCCAGCGGCGTGAAGACCCGCTCGAACATCAGCGCATCGACGTCCTTGCCGTAAGCCAGCGTCACGCATTCGGCCAGCCAGTTGGGACCGCCGTCGCTGTAGTTCCACTTCGTCCCCGGTTCGAAGATCAACTTCGTGTAGCCACCTGGTTTCTCGAACCCGGCTGTCTGAGTGGCCAGATGCTGAATCGTGATCCGTTCGATCCACCCGGTCTTCGCGTTTGACGCAGGCGGCAAGGCGAACGTGGGATGATGTTTCGCCACCGGGTCCGTCAGGGCGATCTTGCGATCCGCAATCGCCAGACCCAGAGCGGTCACACCGATGGACTTGGTGGTCGACTTCAGGTCATACCGCTGATGTTGATCGCCCCACGACAGGACCAATTTGCCGCCGCGCGTGATGAAGCCCGACCCGCCGCCGGTCAACGCGTAGTCACGAGCTTTCCGCAGCTTCGCTTCGTCCAGCCCGACTTCCTTGGGCAAGGCGCGGACCCAGTCCTTTCCCGGCAAGACTGTTTCCGCGGCCGCAGTCGACCGGCAGCAGGCGAAGCATCCGGACATCACACAGAGGATGAATCGAAGCCGTGGAATCTCCATTTACAACTCCCGACCCAATAGTTGAACTCCTTCGGAGTACGCCTCAGGCGCGAATCCGGTCAATAGCCCGTGCGTCCCGCTTTTCAGGCCCGAGACGCTTCGTGGCACCCATCGCCGTCAGCATCGTGTTGTAGACGTCCAATCCCTCGGCCTTGACGTCGAGAATCTGACCGGTCTTGAACCGCCCGCCCGCTCCCGTGACGGCATGGAAGACTCCGGAAAGTTCGCGCTTCACGTCGTTGTGGCGACCGTCGCCGGATTCGGTCGAGATCGTAAACAGCGAATTGTCGAGGATCGTCCGCCCGTTGGCTTCAACGCTGTCGCGATTGTCGAGCTTACTCAGGAAATACGCGACTTCGCCCAGCTTCATGTGGACGTGTGCCCGCAACTGCTCGTTCTTCTTTTTCTCGTTGAATTGATGCCACCACTCATGACTGCAACCGCCCGACCCCGATTTTCGGTGCTGAGCCGCATCGTCAAACTGAAAGACTTTCTTACCGCTATATTCGTAATCGCCCTTCAGCCGGATCCGCTCGCCGGCCGCGAGGAAGGTGATGGACCCAAAGCGAACGCGGTCCGTCTGAATCGCCAAGGCGTACAGATCGGCGGTGAGTCGCCATTCGGTGGTCAGTTCTTCGAGCGTAATATCGATGCCCTCGCCACCGGGATCGGCCGGGCCGCCGTGCGGGACATCCGATCGCGGCGGAACAGGCGGAGCGTCTTTGGACTTCGCGTGGAGCGAATAGGCTCGCTGCTCGAACTCGCGAATGCGTTCCAGATGTTCGGCCACTCTCACCTTCGACGCGGCGCTCAGCGGAGAATTCTGACTGGTGTAAAAGCGGTACTGATCGACCACCGTGTCGAGCACGCTGCGTCGCATGCGTTGGCGTAATTCGTCGGCCGTGTTCGACGATCCAACGAATCCAAAGACCCGGTCAAACAGATCGCGCGGCTTCTCCTGCATGGATGCCGCGACGGTCCCGTCTGGGTTGTAGCTATGCACGTAGCGGCTCACGCGGCTGCGGCGGAAAAACGTGCCGGCGACGAGAGTCGGCACCATGCCTGCCGGAAGTCCTTTGGCGTAGTGAGTGCGGCGAATGACCTGATCAATCGACGGGCCGCCGGCTCGCGCTTCACCATCCGGTGGTTCCGCCGTGAATGCCGCCGAAGCTCCGTCGTAATGGGCATTGATACCTTTTTCATCGCAGCGAACGTGATCGACGTTGCGCATGATGAGCAGCTTGTCACGCAATGGCGCCAGCGGTTCGAACACGCCCGCGAAGCCTTCCGTTTGCAATGGCGCCGGAATGCCGAGCCCGAAGAATACGTTGAATGCCCGCATGGGAACCTGGGCAGCCGGTGCGGCCAAGGTCGGCGTCTGCAGCATCTCTTCCAAAAGCGGAAGCCCAATTGTGGCGGTGCCGAGGCTCTTGAGCATCGTGCGACGGGAGAGTGGCGTTTTCATGGGACGGGTTTCCGGTTTCGGTGGTGTTTGGGTCGGTCAACTCGGACGAGGTCGTAAGCCTGATCCCCAAGTCCCGGACTCGCGTAGTTTCGAAGATACGTCGAATCGAACTCACTCGTTGGTGTCGGGAATTGTCGCTTCACTTGCTGTAATTCGCCAATCAAACCCCGTTTTTGGCTCGCGGCCCACCCTACCGGGAATCATCCGTGCTGGGCACACCGCCCGAGCCGACAAGATTCCGGAATGCAAGGGAGCCCATATGACTGCCAATTTCCTTGGTTGACGAATCTCACTTTTTTGGGCAGAGGTGTTTCCAATCCACTCAAATGCGGATAGAAAGACGTGTGTCCCGTCGAGCGATTCAGGGGGTTTCAGACCACTTGTGCTCTCGGTGGGCACGGCACGGGTTTGCTCGTGACACGGATCAAGCAAGAAGACAGCGGCATGCCTCGTCTGGGCAAGACGTTCAAACAGCATTCATGGCTTATCGTCATCACGCTTGGGAAGTTGAAATGAGCGGTTCGGGTTGGCGGAATGTTTGCGATTGGCGGGCGTAAACGGTTAACGCTTTGGTGGTCGCGTTTCTACTTTTAAGATCGGGTGGAGTTAATGGCAGAAGGCACGATTAAGCGACTGACGGAAAAGGGATTTGGATTCATCGACAATGGAAGTGGGAAGGACATGTTCTTCCACATGTCGTCCCTTGAAGGCGTGCGGTACGACGAGCTCCAAGAGGGGCAACAAGTAACGTACAACGAAGGCCAAGGTCCGAAGGGACCGCGTGCCGAGAACGTACGATTGGTCTGAACGAGTTCGCCCAGACAACGGATTTCAATGCGTGAACGTCAACGCCGTGAACCTCGGTTCGCGGCGTTTTCTTATGCGCTGCCATTGGCTTGAGAAATGAGACGCACCGTGACACTTCCAATCACCGACAATTCTTCCTTTCGTTGTTTCCGGATTCACAACAACGATGGCGAAATTCGCGGCCGTCTTGAGACCTCGCGGATCGCTGCGTTGCCCGCTGGCGACGTTCTGATTCGAGCGGCGTACTCCGACGTGAATTACAAAGATGCGCTCGCCGCGACGGGAACGGGGAAAATCATTCGCGACTTTCCCTTGATTGGCGGAATTGATGTTTCCGGTCGCGTCGTCCGTTCGACGGACAGTCGTTTCAAACTTGGCGATCCGGTTGTCGTCACGGGCTGCGGGATGGGAGAAAACCACGATGGCGGCTTCTCGGAGTTTGTCCGTGTTCCGGGCGATTGGGTTGTGCCGTTGCCGAAGCAACTGAATCTTGAAGAAGCAATGGCGATTGGAACGGCCGGTTTCACGGCGGCAATGGCGATCGACCGCATGGAACTGAACGGTCAAGACCCAAGTAACGGTCGCATTCTCGTGACCGGCTCGACGGGTGGCGTGGGCAGCATCGCCATCAACATGCTGCATCACCGTGGCTACGAAGTGACGGCACTCACCGGAAAGCGTGCTTCCGAAGAATATCTTCGCGAGTTGGGGGCGAACGAAATCCTCTTCCGCGACGAATTGGAGATGGGGCAACGGCATTTGGAAGGAGCAAAATTCGCGGGAGCGATCGACAGTCTCGGCGGCGATGTGCTGGCGTGGGTTACGCGAGTGATCGGGCCGTCAGGCAACATTGCCGTGATCGGACTCGCACGCGGGGTCGAGCTACACACCACGGTGATGCCGTTCATTTTGCGTGGGGTCAATTTGCTGGGGATCAACTCCGTCAACGTCACTCAAGAAAGACGTCAAAGAATTTGGAACCGCATCGCAACCGACTTGCGACCAACTCATTTGGATAGACACGTGACGCGTCGAGTGACTCTGGAAGAGTTGAGTAATGTGTTCGCAAGTTTCATCGACGGCAAAGTCGTCGGGAGAACGGTTGTTACGATCTCGGACGACGAATCGCCTTAGTTCGAGTTTGTCACGTTCTGGGGTCAGGCTTACGAATTTCAGATTTGGCGGTTTGCCGTTGTTGGTGAATTCCACGTCGAACGACCGCCAAATCTGAAATTC